>JAYTUN010000132.1:0-5720 GCA_043744495.1 Ignavibacteria bacterium | reverse complement strand
AACAAGTCAAGCAAGACCAACAACGGGGTTAAATTATACATATATAATTCTTTAGGTCTTAGCATAGCTAATTAAAAAGTTTTTTGAGTGGGTGGTGGGTCAATATTCATTCAAGTATTTAATCAAATCTTCATCTCTTCTAAACAACCCTATTTGAATTCCCATAATTGCCTTAGCCTTAATCAATTTAAACATTTCTTCATTTCTCTTAATACGATCCTTATCGCTAGATATCTCATAATACTCCATTAAAGCTCTACAAAAAATCATTGAACTCTCTAATAGTGTTCCTAATATTAACGATAAATAATCCTTATCAAGTAAATTTTCAAAATTAAACAACACCGTGCTTTGCAATCCGCTATGAACTGATGAACTTAATATATTATATTTATAACTAAATGAAGCCATATTAAATTTAGCTTTCTCAGCCAATACATACCATGAACCATCAATCTTCCAATCAGTTACAGAACCATTAATCTTCTTTTTTTGATCTCTTGTCAAAGTTTCATATAATCGGTCTTCAGTTACTAATCTTTGGAAATAATCCATCTGTTCTCTCAAAAGGATTACAATTTGGTCTATGTTAATTGTTAAATTTGCTCCGCTCATTCGATTAATTTCTAATATCTCAGCATCTTTAGCCATTCCTTTATTTCTATCATGTTGAGCCTTTCTTTCAATAAAATTAAAGACATTAAATCTGAACTGCTTTGCTTCTTCGGTCTGCTGTGCGATGAAAATTGAATAAAAAGTTAAATAGTTTTCAAATACTGTTCTCTGCAAAGACATTATAGAATGCAAATCATAAACCAACTCCTCTTTACCATTATATGTAAGCTTATTGCCTTTAGCTAAAATATGTTGTGTGGCAGCATGATTTAAAAGTTTATTAATTAGAACGAAACGACTCATTTTAAATTGGTCAGCATAACTTGGTGCTTTCATTAAATCAAAAAGAGCAAACATGATAATTTGCTCATTTTGACTAATCATAGTATCTATTACTATTTTGTTTTCTTCCAGCTCTAATAATTTTGTTACTTCTAGGGTCATGATTTCAAAGTTTAATTATTCAATTATAATAAAATTATTTCCGTATGTTGGCGTTGTCAACATCAAATATTTTTTGTTGGTCAACTTAGAAACAAGTCAAGCAAGACCAACAACGGGGTGATATGGCAGAAAAATGAAACTTTTGCAATGAAGAAAAATAATTTTGATGTTTTGAGTGCCTAAAACGGAACTAAATGTTCCCCATTTATACTGTTGTTAGTGAACTTAGTGACAGTGATGCAAAAACAACAAAGGGGTTCGAAGTTACTGTCAAATTAATAATTGAATTATTGTTTATTTTTTAACAATTTGTAATATATTAAATTATCAATTACGGCATTTCCATAACTCCTTGCTAAAGTATTCACACTTGCATATGCATTGCCGCCAGTTGTAGAACTTCCAATCCATATGATAGTTTTGTCTTTAGTACTCACAAGTTTACTTACAATTTTAACTTTAGGTAAACTCAAATAATATCCACCAGTCTTAGTTTTTGTTGCTGTCTTTTCCCCAAATTGCCAATAATCAGTCTCAGGTACATATCTTTGCTCTTCACTAACATCTAATAAATTAACAAATAGTATTGCATCAATATTTTTTTTCTCAATCTCCTCTAACATTTCATCATTTGTATAATTTTTTAATGGAGAGAATACTTCAAGACACTGAATAGCCTTATAATCATTTTCAACAAAAATAGAAGATATTTCATCTTCAACAGTTTTTTGCATACCTAAATCATCGGTACTAAAAAAAATCATAACTCTATTGATATAACCACCTTTGTAATCTTGGGCTTTAAATCCTGACAAATCTGTGTTTGCTGCGCCACAACCAACTAAGATTATAGAGAAAAATAATAACATCATTTTATTCATAATAATAAAATTTAAGTTTAAGAATAACATCTAAATAAAAATAATATACAATTTATTATACGTTTTCGTTTCTGCAGAGGCATTAGCTTTCTGCGTTTTTCAGTCACTCGCCTCTGCTTTACATGGTTTATTGACTTTGCGGATGATACAACATATGTATATATAATCAATTACCCTTATACAAAATTACACATTTTTTTATATAAAAACAGTCCCGAGTACTCGGGATCAATTAGTATCATGCCCGTCTCCGCTTTCCGCTTTTTGGCACTCTGCGGATAATACAATGCGTATAACAACAACTGGGTTCAATTTTCAAATAAAATTCGTGAGAATTCGTGTAATTCGCCTGACTATCGCATTTTGATAGTTGGTTAAATTTTTTGATTTTCTATTTCCGTTTCCGCAGAATCCTTCTTTATGGGACTCTGCGGATTGTATTACAATAAGCATTTGCGAGGAGCGTAGCGACGAAGCAATCTTATAAATTTATAACACTATTCATGGGATTGCTTCCTTCCTCCCGTTTCACGGTTTTAAGGCGTTGCGCTTCGCTCGCAAAATGGAAAACATTGTTCTGGTAGATTCTACGATTTCAGGTCTTTGCTAAAACGATTGAATTGCAAGTAAATTTATTTGGATAAATATTTTAATAATATTCCCATAAATTACGGTTAATTACAATAATTTATTCAGATCTATGAAATCATTATTTTATGCTTTATCAGCGGTATTATTCGTTTCTTTATATGGATGCAAAGATAGCTCACCCATTGCACCCACAGACCAATCAAACATAAATCTGGTAAGCGTTTACAGCACTAATGCTTCTACTAATGGTGTGTATGTCCTTCCTATTAATTTCAGGAATTACGCGCTTATTGCCGATGGCACAAACGGAATGCAGATAATAGATGTAACACAGGTGAATCTGCCTGATTCAGTTTCTTCGTATAACACACTTGGCAGCGCAAATGATGTTACCGCAGCAACTATTAATGGTTCACTTTACGCATTTATTTCTGATTATAACAGCGGACTTGTGATAGTTGATATTTCAAATCCGTTAAATCCGCAGCTTGCAGGTGTGCTTAATACTTCTGCGGGATTTGTGAATACAACATGCGTTGACGGTAATAATAGAATTGCATATATTGGACTTGGAACGGGTCAAGTGCTGGTATATGATATCTCTCCCCTGCCAAATCAGCCTAATTTAATTTCAACAATTTCGCTTGGGGGCGGCACTGTGAACGGTTTATTTGTATCTGGAAGCAATCTTTACATTGCAGGAGGCGATATTGGACTCGAAATAATAAATGTTACAAATCCTGCAAGTCCGCAGCTGCTATCAATATTCAACACAACAGGTATTGCAAGTGATGTAGCCGTAAATACAAATTATGCTTATGTGGCTGATTCATACAACGGTATGCTTATACTTAATGTTACAAATCCCGCTGCTCCTGTTTATTCATCAAAGTTTACAGGAAAGGGTCAAATATTGGGAGTTTATGTAAACAACAATAATGTTTTTACTGCTGATAATACTTACGGAATAGAAAATATAAATGTATCAAATCCAAACTCACCAGCTAAAGTGGGCTATATTCAAACAAACAGTTCTGCAAGCAACATATTTTATTTTGGCGGATATATTTTCCTCGCTGCCGCTGAAGGCGGTCTTGGAATTTACCAGCCAACAAACACAAGCGATATAAGATACTGACTCTAACCCCTGAAGTGTACGTTGCAGAAATCAATACTTATTTAACACACCCCTTCCGCTAAATCGCACCATTGGTGCGATTGCTCCCTCCCCTCTCAAGAGGGGAATTTCCTAAAGTTGCAGGGCAAAATCTATAATTCCCCTCTCAAGAGGGGTGGATTCACCCCGAGTACTCGGGGTGAAGACAGGGTGTGTGATAATGTGTTGTGCTCCAAACACCTCGGAGCGAGGGGTTAGATTTACAACCTTGTTCGCCTTGCAAAGGCAGAGGGCTGAGCTCAAAACAAATTTTAATTTTCTATTTTTACTAAAATATATGCTCGATAAAAATATTAACGAAAATAACTCGACCGATCCGAAGGATGCTTCGAATAATCCTCTGACAATTGGGGAACAGACTCTTCTTCGCAAAAAAGAAATAGAAGCGAAATTACATCCGCATATTCCCGATGAAAAAGTAATTGAAGAGAAAGTAATTGAAGAAGTAATTGAACCCGAAATAAAGATCACTATAAAAAATATTTCAGAAGATAAATCTTTTGTAAATACCAAATCTGAAATATTAGTCAAACCTTCTGAATTTGATAAATCTGACAAATCTGATGAATCTGACAAATCTGATGAATCTGAAAAATCTGATGGATACTCTTCTAAACTTATGACAGATTTTGACGCGCATTTATTCAATAACGGAACGTTCTATAAAGTTTACGAAAAGTTTGGAGCGCAGATAACAGAGGAAGAAGGCGTATTAGGAGTCAGGTTTACAACATGGGCTCCCAATGCTTCATTAATTAGTGTAATTGGTGAGTTCAATGGTTGGCAGGAAAATCAATATGAAATGGTTAAGGTGCATGAGTCCGGCTTATGGTCAGTGTTTATCCCGGAATTAAAGGAAGGCGATACATATAAATTTTCAATTAACTCAAATTCTGATGGCATTATAAGAAGAAAAATTGATCCTTACGCATTCCGCTCCGAGCGCAGACCCAAGAACGCTAGCGTTGTACATGATATCAATAAGTATAAATGGAATGATGACCAGTGGTTCGAAAGTGTTTCTGGTACAAGGGGGCAAGACAATAATTTTTCAGGAACAATGGGGAATGACAATGATACTTCAGGAACAATTGGGAATGACAATGATATTTCAGGAACAAGGGGTAGCTACCCCTTGTCCTTCAAGGAATCCCCAATCAATATTTACGAGCTTCATCTTGGCTCATGGAAGAAAAATTACGATAACATAGATTTCCCCAATGAATGGGGTTACTTAAGTTACGGTCAATTAGCATATAATATAGTTGATTACGTAAAAGAAATGGGCTACACTCATATTGAGCTTATGCCTGTTATGGAGCATCCGCTTGATATTTCATGGGGATACCAGGTTACTCACTACTACGCTCCAACTAGCCGCTTTGGTGAACCTGATGATTTCATGTACTTTGTTGACCATTGTCACCAGAATGGAATTGGCGTAATTTTAGATTGGGTTCCGGCGCACTTCCCAGCAGATGAGCATGCTCTTGCTTTTTTTGACGGCAAACAAATTTATGCTTACGAAAGCTATAAGAAAGGTTTTCATAAGCAATGGAATACTTATGTGTTCGATTACTCTAAACCGCAGGTTTGGAATTTCTTAATTTCAAGCGCGCTATTCTGGTTTGAAAAATACCATATTGACGGGCTTAGGGTTGATGCAGTTGCTTCTATGCTGTACCTGGATTATTCCCGTGAGCAGGGTGAGTGGGAGCCTAACATTCACGGCGGCAGAGAAAACCTTGAAGCGGTTGAATTCCTGAAACACTTAAACGAAATTGTTCATACATACCACCCGAATGCGCTGATGATAGCTGAGGAATCGACAAGCTGGCCCGGTGTATCGCACACTATTGCTAACGGCGGTTTGGGTTTTGATATGAAATGGAATATGGGCTGGATGAATGATATACTTCTTTATTTTTCCAAGGATCCCTTTCACAGGAAATTTCACCAGGGCAAAATTACTTTTTCTTTGTGGTATGCATTCAGCGAAAATTTTGTGCTGC
>JAYTUN010000131.1:0-22323 GCA_043744495.1 Ignavibacteria bacterium | reverse complement strand
GTTTTATCACCGGTTTTATCTGAAACTTTCTGCGTGCATTCAGTTTTACAATCCTTACCGTCTTTATCATTTGCAACCAATAATGACTGATTTAAATAAAGAAAGCCGAAAGCAAAAATTACTACAAGCGCTGCGATTGAAAGAAGTTTTTTATTCATATTTAAGTTTTTTAATAATGCTTTATTAGTTAGTATGCAAAGATATTAATTTTTTACGGTATATCCTATACTTAATATTAACAAAATTGCTAAATATAAATAAAACCTAATCTTAATCATATTATTTAACAATCAAAATAGCTATTTTTGTTATGTAATTATATGAATTATACTCTGGAAAGAAGAAAAAGAATTAAAAATCATGAAAGAATTTAAAAACAGAAAAGTAAAATTTGTAACAGATTCAGCCATAGAAATCCCTGCATTTATTGACCCAAATACAGAAGAATATAAAACAAAACTTGGCAACCCGGGTTCATACCCATTTACAAGGGGAGTGCATGAACAAATGTACCGAAGCCGTTTATGGACAATGAGGCAGTATGCCGGTTTCGGTTCGGCAGAAGAATCAAACAAGCGTTATAAATTCCTGCTTGAGCAGGGAACAACGGGCTTAAGTATTGCATTTGACCTTCCGACACAAATTGGCTATGATAGCGATGAGCCAATTGCCGAAGGTGAAATTGGAAAAGTGGGTGTGGCTATTGATACGCTTAAAGATATGGAAATACTTTTTGAGGGAATCACGCTGGATAAAATCACTACTTCAATGACGATAAATGCGACAGCCGCGGTGCTGCTTTGTATGTATGTTGCAATTGCAAAAAAACAGGGCGCGGATCTGAAGAAAATTTCAGGTACCGTCCAAAATGATGTTCTGAAAGAATACATTGCAAGAGGTACATATATATATCCGCCAAAGCAATCTATGCGCCTAATCACAGATATATTTGCATGGTGCAACCAAAACCTGCCAAGCTGGAATACTATTTCTATCAGCGGGTATCATATCCGCGAAGCGGGGTCAAACGCAATTCAGGAAGTTGCCTTCACTTTAGCAGATGCAATTGCATATATCGAAGCTGCTCAAAGCAGGGGACTTGACGTAGATAAATTCGCATCAAGACTTTCGTTTTTCTTTAACGGGCAAATTAATTTCCTTGAAGAAATTGCAAAGTACCGCGCTGCAAGAAGAATATATGCGAAAATTATGAAGGAGCGTTTTAAGGCGAAGGATGAAAAGAGCATGATGCTCCGGTTCCACTGTCAAACTGCGGGTTCATCACTAACTGCACAGCAGGTTGAAAATAACGTAGTAAGAACAACTATCGAAGCTATGGGAGCTGTTTTGGGCGGGTGCCAGAGTTTACATACAAATTCTAAAGATGAAGCATTAGCATTGCCGACTGAGGATTCCGTAACAACAGCATTAAGAACCCAGCAGGTGATTGCTTATGAAAGTGGAATAGGTGATACAGTAGATGCATTTGCAGGTTCATATTACATTGAGTATCTTACCGATAAGATAGAAGAAGGCGTATGGAACTACCTGAACAAGATAAATGAACTGGGCGGGGCAGTTAAATGCATTGAACTTAACTTCCAGCAGGATGAAATTGCAAACAATGCATATCAATTTGAGAAGGAAATAGAAACAGGTGAGCGTGTTATTGTAGGCGTGAATAAATTTGTTGATGAAGATCACCCCGAAAAGCTTGACCTGATGCATATTGAAGAAGCAATTGGTAAACAGCAGATTGAGAAGCTTAAGAATGTTAAGAAGAACAGGAATAATGGCGAAGTTAAGCAGGATCTTGAAGCATTGAAAAAAGCCGCGGAAGGAACCGATAACATGCTGCCGTATATTCTGAAATGTGTTGAAAGTTATTGTTCTATTGGCGAGATTTCAGGTACGCTCCGCCAAATTTGGGGCGAGTACTAGGATTAGAAGATTTGTAAGATTCGTAAGATTCATAAGATTAAAGATTCGTAAGATTCATAAGATTAAAGATTCGTAAGATTATAAGATTAAAGATTCATAAGATTAAAGATTCGTAAGATTCATAAGATTCATATAGTAAAAATATTAATATGAAGTTACATAATTAATTTTGAAGATTAATAGATTTGAGGATATGGAAGTCTGGCAGATTGCCAGAGAACTGGTAAAAGAAATTTATTTGATAACCGCGAATGATAATTTCAATAGAGATTTTGGATTAAAGAATCAAATTACCAGATCGAGTGTTTCAATAATGTCAAATATTGCTGAGGGATTTGAAAGAAAAACCAATAAGGAATTTATTCAGTTTCTTTTTATTGCAAAGGGTTCTTCAGGTGAAGTAAGATCACAATTATATGTCGCATTAGATTTAAAATATATATCTGAAATTGAATTTGAGATGCTTTTAAACAAAACTGAAATTATAAGTAAATCGCTTTCGGGTTTTATTAAATATTTAAAGTCTTCAAATTTATAAATAGAAATCTTAAGAATCTTTAATCTTATAATCTTATGAATAAAGTTGTCTGGATTACCGGAGCATCGACCGGAATAGGTTTTGAACTTGCTAAAGTATTTGCAAAATCAGGTTACACTATTGTTGCTACTGCAAGAAGGAAATCAAGGCTGGTAAGCTTAGTGAGTGAAATTCGCTTTGCCGGACATGAAGCTTATGCATTCGTGTGTGATGTCCGCTCAGAGCGCAGTATTATGAGCACAAAGAAAAAGATACTTGAAAAGTGCGGTACTATTGATATACTTATCAATAATGCTTCAATTACTACTTACAAATCCTTTATAGATACTAAACCGCCTGAATTTGATGATATACTTGAGACTAATCTCAGAGGAAGCTATCTAATGGCACGCTCAGTTCTGCCTATTTTCATGAAGAAAAAAAGAGGACATATTATTAATATCCTCTCCGTTTCAGCGCATACAGTATTTTCAAACAGCTCAGCTTACTCGGCATCAAAGGCGGGAATGCTTGCGATGTTCAACGTGTTAAGAGCTGAAGTGAGGAAGTACAATATCAAAATATCAAACATTATGCCGGGAGCGACTGATACTCCGATGTGGAGTCCCGCATTAAGGCAGAAGTATTCATCAAGAATGATGACACCAAGAGATATTGCCGATATTACTATTAATATTGCTAATCAACCGAAAAAGGTTGTGATAGAGGATATTGTGATAAAACCGATCAAGGGTGATCTTTAATTCTATTTTGTCATTCCCGCGACCTGACTGCCGTTTCAGGCAGTAGGCGGGAATCTTTTTAATGAAAACCGTATTGTAAAATTTTATGCAGCTTTCGGGCTGCGTTTTTTTAATAATAACTCATTTGCGAGGAACGAATCGAACTGCCAGCGGCAGTCAGGCTCGCAATCTTAAAGATGTACAATTTAATTAATGAGATTGCTTCGACTTGAATCTCGCAAGCTCGATTCAATTCTCGCAAATAAATATTATTATGAAATTACAAAACAAAATAGCAGTAATTACCGGCGCAGGTAAGGGAATTGGCAAAGCTACATCTGAACTATTCTTGAGAGAAGGCGCAAAGGTTGTATTGACATCAAGAAATAAATCGGAGCTTGAGCAGTTAGCCGAAGCTCACAAAAACAAAAAAGATGATATTTCTATAATAGCAGCTGATTTATCAAAGGAAGATACAATTAATAAAGTAATAGATGAAACAATCGGTATGTATGGTAAGTTAGATATTCTAGTCAACAATGCTGGATTTGGAATATTCGATAATATGGTTGATTCAAAGCTTGAAGATTTTGACGCAGTATTTAATACTAATATCCGAGCATTATATATGATCACCAAGGGATTTCTGCCGTATATGATAAAGGAGCAATCTGGCACAATTATTAATATCGCTTCAGTTGCAGGGAAGAATGGTTTTGCATCGGGCTCAATTTACTGCGCTAGCAAGCATGCTGTAATGGGCTTAAGCCGTGCATTGATGCTTGAAGTAAGGCAATATAATATCAGGGTAGCGGTAATATGTCCTGGCAGTGTAGCAACGGAATTTTTCAGGTCAGAATCTCAGACAGTTTTAAGTTCTTCAAGGGAATCAATATTACAGCCGGAAGAAATTGCCGAGGCAATATTATTGACAGCATGCCTTCCGGAAAATGCTACAATAAGTGAAATTGAAATAAGACCAACAAATCCAAGGAAATGAAATTCTGGATAAGTAAAATATTTGCGAGGAGCGCAGCGACGTGGCAATCCCATGAATTATACAATTTGTTTATTGGATTGCTTACATGCCTTTGGCAGTCGGGGCGCTTCGCTCGCAAAGTTAAATTCCTTTTTGCGAGGAGCGCAGCGACGTGGCAATCTCACGAATTATACCATGTGTTTATGGGATTGCTTCGAGTCATATCTCACAAGTTCGATATGACTCTCGCAAAGGTTGTGCTATTATTAATATTACTTAATGGTATAGTCTATTCTCAAACTCAAAACATTGAGCTTGTTGAAAGCATTCCCGTAGAAACCACACTCGATAATCCCGATATACGCAACACACAGGAAGTGTGGCTGGAGATGATAAACTCCGCTAAGAGTACTCTAGATATAGAGCAATTCTATATATCAAATGAAATAGGTGAGCCGCTGGATACAATATTGAATGCAATTGTATCAGCAGCGAAAAGGGGAGTAGTAGTCAGAATAATTATTGATGCCGGAATGTATAATACTTACCCTAATGATGCTGATTGGCTTGAGCAGCAATCACCTAACATTACAAAGCATGTCATAGATTTTAAATCGCTTGCAGGCGGAATACAGCACGCAAAATTCTTTATTGTTGATGAAAGGGAAGTATTCTTAGGTTCACAGAATTTTGACTGGAGGGCTTTAAAACATATTCATGAATTGGGGGTTAGATTCAGGAACACAGATGCGATTGGAGTCTATATAGGTATCTTTAAAGCTGACTGGCAATATTCTGCTTCAAATGGTGAAAAACCATGGAAATGTATTCCATTTACTATCAGTAAAAATTATCATGTAGATAGCGATCTATACGGTAAATATATACATATATTACCGACAGTAAGTCCGGTGAAATTTTCTCATACCAATGGGTATGAAGATGTTTCAGCAATTGTTAATATAATAGGTTTTGCCAAAAATGAAATTAACCTTCAATTTCTCTCATACAATCCCGTAACAAAAGATGGCTATTGGGAAGAGATTGATACAGCTTTGATTTCAGCAAGTAAAAGGGGAGTAAAAGTTAAACTTATTGTGTCGGACTGGAATCTTGGCAAAACCGCAGTAGAGCATTTTAAGGAATTGATAATGCATCCGAATTTTGAGGTGAGATACACTGTGATCCCTGATTATTCTGGTGGGTTTATCTCTTTTGCAAGAGTTGAGCATTGTAAATATATAACTGCGGATTCAGTTTGCTGGATAGGCAATAGCAATATGAGCTATGATTATTTTTACGAATCACGCAACGTTGGTCTTGTTGTTGAGAGCGGTAAGTTTACCCAAAGAGTGCGGGATATTTTTTATAAAAGCTGGAATAGTGATTATGCCCATGCGATTGAATCAACGGGAGAGTATTTACCGAGGAAGAGGAATTGAACCCCTCCCTCCAAAGGAGTCCTTCGGACCAACCCTCCCCGAAGGGGAGGGAGTTTGAAATATAAAAATGTTTTTTATAAGAATTTAAAAAAGATAGTTAAAATCTCGTGCCACGAATACAGGTTTCGTGTATTATTATAGAACAATAAGAATCTAGATTTGCTTTAAAATATTGTAGAAATTGTTTTCGTGGCAAGAGTATCTTTTGATATTAGAAGTTAAGATAGTAATAATTTCTCACGCAAAGACGCTAAGCCGCAAAGATTATAAGTCTACAAAAGTCTTATAATACATTGTAAATTGATTTAACATTGAATCTGCTTGTTCTGTCAATAATTTCTTTTAGACTTTTGTAGTCTTATAATAACGTAAATAAAAATCCACATCTTGCATTTTATCTTATGCCATGAATAGAATTTTCGAGTGATATTAAATAATTGTTAGAATATTGATTTTGCGTTAAATGTTGTAGAAATTGTTTTCGTGGCACGAGTATGTTCTGGTATTTTAGAAGTTATGTATTGAACTATTTCTCACGCAGAGACGCTAAGTCGCAAAGATGATAAGACTACAAAAGTCTTATAATACATTGTAAATTGAAATAACATCCAAGTCATTAGTTTTGTCAGTAATTGCTTATAGACTTTTGTAGCCTTATAAACTTGTTTATACAATAAAAAAACCCTGTCCCGAGTACTCGGGACAGGGTTTAATTTTAAATCTGAAAAATTTGATTAATCTGATAATTCTGACTAATCTTATTAATCTTCAAATCGATTAATACATGTCGCCGTATCCGCCGCCCGGAGGCATCATCGGAGCGGGTTTTTCCTTTTCAGGTTTTTCACAGATAACAGCTTCGGTGGTAAGTAACATTGAAGCAACTGAAGCAGCATTTTCCAAAGCTACTCTTGTTACTTTAGTAGGATCTATAACGCCTGCTTTTATCAGGTTCTGGTATTCTTCTGTCAATGCATTAAAACCGTAATCATCTTTGTTCTTTTTAATTTCATTGATAACTACAGATGCTTCTACGCCAGCATTTTCAACTATCTGCCTTAACGGAGCTTCTATAGCTTTCCTAATAATTTCAATGCCGATTTTCTGGTCATCATTATCACATTTTATCTTATCAAGAGCGCTTGAAACTCTGATAAATGCAACGCCGCCGCCCGGAACAATACCTTCTTCAACAGCCGCGCGTGTAGCATGCAGGGCATCTTCAACTCTTGCTTTCTTTTCTTTCATTTCAACTTCAGTAGCTGCGCCAATCTTTAATACTGCAACGCCGCCTGAGAGCTTAGCAAGTCTTTCCTGTAATTTTTCCTTGTCATAATCGCTTGTTGTCTTTTCGATCTGTCCTTTTATTTCATTTATTCTCATCTTAATGCTATCTTTCTTCCCTGCGCCTTCAACAATTATGGTGTTATCCTTATCAATAACAATCTTCTTAGCAGTGCCCAAATCTGTAATTTCCATCTTTTCAAGTTTGTAGCCTTTTTCTTCGCTGATAACTGTACCGTTGGTTAATACTGCAATATCTTCAAGCATTGCTTTTCTTCTATCGCCAAAACCAGGAGCCTTTACTGCTGCAATTCTTAAAGTACCTCTAAGTTTGTTAACAACAAGTGTAGCCAAAGCTTCGCCTTCAAGGTCTTCAGCAATTATAAGCATTGTTCTGCTTGCCTGCGCAACTTTTTCAAGTATCGGTAGCAGGTCTTTCATTGTTGAAATTTTCTTATCATAAATTAAAATGTAAGGATCTTCAAGAACTGATTCCATTGTATCAGCATCAGTTACAAAGTATGGCGATAAGTAGCCTCTATCAAACTGCATACCTTCAACTACATCCATTGTAGTTTCTGTTCCTTTAGCTTCTTCAACTGTGATAACTCCGTCAGTGCCGACCTTCATCATAGCGTCTGCTATAAGCTCGCCAATTACCATATCATTGTTAGCTGATATTGAGCCAACCTGCGCTATTTCAGTCTTGCTTGTCTTATCGATATTCTTTGAAAGCTTTGCAAGTCCTTCAACTATCTTTGCAACTGCAAGATCAATACCGCGCTTTAAGTCCATTGGATTTGCACCTGCGGTTACGTTCTTAACGCCTTCTGCGTATATAGCCTGTGCAAGTACGGTTGCTGTTGTTGTTCCATCACCGGCAACATCGCTTGTTTTTGAAGCAACTTCCTTAACCATCTGTGCACCCATATTTTCAATCGGGTCATCAAGTTCAATTTCTTTTGCAACTGTAACACCATCTTTTGTTATTGTGGGTGTACCGAATTTTTTATCTATTACTACGTTCCTGCCTTTGGGTCCTAATGTAACCTTAACGGCATTAGCTAATTTATCTACTCCTTTTTTTAAAGCGCTTCTTGCCTCGGTATCGAAATGAATTAATTTTGCTGACATATTATTTTAGTTCTCCTTTTGTTTTTTAATTCTGAGTGAGCGAAGCGAACACAAGCCTTAATGCACGAAGTGCAGGAAGGAAGAATCCATTTTACACTTCACTTTATTCAGTGTTTAGTGTTACCCTATTACTGCGTAAACATCGCTTTCGCGCATTATTAAATATTCTTCATCGTTCAGCTTAACTTCTGTTCCGCTGTATTTGCCGTAAAGAACTTTGTCACCGACTTTAAGATCCATAGCAATTTTCTTGCCAGCATCATCAGTCTTTCCATTGCCAACAGCAATGATCTCGCCTTCCATAGGCTTTTCCTGTGCAGTATCGGGTAATATGATACCGCCTTTGGTTTTTTCTTCGGGAGCGTTAGGTTTTACAATGACCCTGTCTCCAAGTGGTTTTAAATTCATTTTAGATTCCCTCTAATTTATTAATTAATATACATTTATGTATTATGGGCAATAATTAGCACTCGCTAACTATGAGTGCTAAAATAATGTAATTAGTTTTATAAGTCAATGGTTCCCAAAATACCTAAAAAAGGAATTATAAAAACAGAATTATATGATTATATTTAGTTAATCACACTTTTAAACAGGATGTGAGATGAAATTTCTTGTAGTCATTATTTTCAGTATTATATTATATAGTAACTCATCGAATATCTATTCGTATGATTTAACTTATACCAATTATTTTCCTCTTCAAATTGGAAATGTTTGGATATACAAATGTACAGCCATAGGTATGGCGTGCGATTGTATTAAGAAGTATAAGTTTAAGATTACATCATCAGTCTCTTTAAATGGTAAAATCTATTTTATTTTTCAAAAAAATGGAATAAACATAAATTGTCCATGGAACTATTGTGATGGACCAACAATTTATTACGATACACTTCGAATTGATTCTTCTAGCGGAAATATATATAAATACTCTACAATTGGCTGTTCAAACTCTCCTAATGAAATTTTACATGATAGTTTAAAAGCAAACCTAAACGATACTATCCGTAATTACTGCGGTGTATCACAATATAGATACATTTGTTTGGATACTAATCCACGGAATATACTTGGTTTCACTTCAAGGTTTAAAAGTTTTAGTGAATCTCAATTTGAAACAGGCTACGGCAGAGCCTATGCTTATGGTTTTGGTTTAACAGTGTCGGGTTATGGAAGTATTCGTTGCAGTCAAAATTCAGAATTAATTGGATGTGTTATAAATGGAGTAATTTATGGTGATACATCAATGATTGTTGGTATTATTCCTATCAGCACTGAAATTCCCGATAAATTTGAATTACAGCAAAACTATCCAAACCCTTTCAATCCGAGTACAAAGATAAAGTTTGATAACCCTCCATCCCCCCTTTCTGAAAGGGGGGACAGAGGGGGGTTCGTAAAACTAATTGTATATGATGCAATTGGTCGTGAAGTACAAACATTGGTTAATGAACAATTACAGCCCGGAAGCTATGAAGTTGAATGGAATGCCGCTGACTTCCCAAGTGGGGTGTATTATTATAAATTAGAGACAGAATCTTTCACACAAACTAAAAAAATGTTGCTAATTAAATGACGATAGTCATTTAATTTTAAACCCGCCTATGGTGGGGTTTTAATAAAATAAGAGGTGAATTATGAAAAAGCTCTTTTTGTCAGTTTTATTGATTCTTCAAGCTGGAAATTTTAGCATATTATTAACTCAAATAAATGATGCTGCTTCTTATTTCCCTTTAAAGCCCGGAAATAAATGGATCTATTCATATTACAACACACAGTTTGGCCAGTCAGGTAGGTTCAGTAGGCAAGTTACATCTACTTCAAATTATAACGGACATGTTTATTATCAATATGGTGGATATTACCAGCGAATTGATTCTGTTACTGCAAACCGGTTTTATTACTATTCAAATAATGGTTGTAACTGGTCACCTTATGAAAGGATGGTAGATTCCTTATCTGCGAATTTAAATGATACTGTAAAATATAATTGCGGTGCTAATTTCAAGGTCTGTAGTGATACAACAATGCGATTATTATTCGGTTCGCTTAGAAGAACAAAAAATTTCAGGCTTGGGAATAATGGAATTATATTTGCAAAAAACTTTGGAATTATGGAGGTTTATACACAAAGCGGAAATGTATTTTATGTCGAGAATTTAATTGGATGCATAATTAATGGGATCGTCTATGGTGATACATCACTTGTTGGAATAAATCAAATCAGCTCAGAAATTCCAGATAAATTTGAATTACAGCAAAATTATCCTAATCCGTTCAATCAGGTAACAAAAATTAAGTTTGATAACCCCCTCCGAAAGGAGTCCTTCGGACCATCCACCCTTTCTGAAAGGGGGGACAGAGGGGGGTTCGTAAAGCTAATCGTGTTTGATGTCCTGGGCAGGGAAGTTCAGACATTGGTTAATGAGAAATTGCAGCCGGGAAGCTATGAAGTTGAGTGGAATGCTGCGGACTTTCCAAGCGGAATATATTTTTATAGTCTGGAAAGTGGTAGTTATAAAGAAACAAAAAGGATGGCGCTAATTAAGTGAGAAAATTATACATATCAATATTTTTCTTCGTGGCTTTCTGTTCAATTTATTCATTTTCACAGGAAAACCATAATCTAAGAGTATTAGCTCATTTTACTCATAATACTTTTCATTCCTCCTGCTGGGGATATGAATCGGGCGGAAGAGAATATGCAATTTACGGATGGTATAACGGAACATCATTTGTGGATATTACAGATGAAAATAATATTCAGGAAGTGGTTTTTTTACCGGGTAAATACAGCGGCTGGCGTGAGATGAAAATTTATAAAAATTATTTATATATAGTATCAGAAGCTGACAGCAGTGGGATACAAATTGTTGATTTAACCAGGCTTCCCAGTACAGTAGAGCTTGTAAATACTTTTTTCTTTAAAGGGTACAAAAGAGCGCATACGATTTCTCAAAATGGAAGATATTTATATATAAGCGGTGGAAATTACAGAGCCGGAGGAATTGTAGTATTGGACATTGGCACTGACCAGGAAAATCCAGTTAAACTAGGTGAATGGGAAGAAGATTATGTCCACGACTGCCGGATAGTTAATGATACTATTTGGGCTTGTAATCCATTTACAGGAAAAGTATCAGTAATAGATGCAACAGATAAAAATCAACTCAGGACAATTACATCTTGGGTGAATGGTTTGTATCCTGTTCCGCATAATTGCGCTGTAACTGACGATAGAAAATATCTGTACGTATGTGATGAAAATTTTAATAATCCCGGTAAATTGAAGATTTGGGATATTGCAAATAAAAATGATATAATCTATATGAATGAATGGAGCGTGAGCGGAACGACTGAATCAGTCCATAACGTTGAAATATTCGGTAATTATGCATTTCTTTCATATTACGGAGAAGGTGCATTGATACTTGATATCACCGACCCTGTTAATCCTGTTGAAATTGCAAAATATAAAACCTCAGCCTGCTGGGCAGTATATTACTTCAGATCCGGAAAAGTAATAGCTTCGGATATTTATGATGGCTTGTATGTTTTTGCTACACAAAACCCTATTGGAATAATAAACAAAAATATTATAGCGGATAATTTCATGCTTTCTCAAAACTATCCAAATCCGTTCAATCCAACAACAAAAATAAAATTTCAAATTCCCCTCTTGAGAGGGGTGGACGCCGAAGGCGGACGGGGTGTGTCAACTCAATTAACAATTTATGATGCAATAGGCCGCGAAGTTCAAACATTGGTGAATGGACAACTACAGCCCGGAAGCTATGAGGTTGAATGGAATGCCGCTGACTTCCCAAGTGGGGTGTATTATTATAAATTAGAGACAGAATCTTTTACGCAAACAAAAAAACTAGTACTTATCAAATAATTAATTTAATTTATCATTAATACCCGAATAAATATCGGGGTTTTTTATTTTGGTATAGTAACATTTTTCCTTTTGCGGTAAATTTGCAGATATGAATTATCTCAGACGCCTTGTACCATATCTGAAAATATACAGGAAAAAGCTATTAATTGGTTTAATTGTTATTACATTTAGCGCAGTTTTTACCAATCTTATACCATTTGTAATTTCCAAAGCAATTGACCAGATTAAAAATCACACTGAAGGCACATCCCTTTTAAATTACGCTATGCTTTCGGTTGGATTTGCTATTATCAGCGGCATATTTTTATATCTTACCAGGCAAATGATAATAGTTGTATCACGTGAGATTGAAAACGACCTCAGAAACGACTTCCTTGAGCATATATTAATTCAAGACAAACAGTATTTCCACTTCCATTCAACAGGTGATGTAATGGCGCTTGCTACAAATGATATTTCTGCAGTCAGAAATTTTCTTGGACCCGGAATAATGTACACGGCTGAAACTCTAATAAATTTTACAATGGCAATTTCTTTAATGCTTTCTTTTAATGCTGAGCTTACTTTAATTGCAGTCGTTCCAATACCTTTAATTTCTTACGTAGTTTACAGAATAGGGAAAAGTATAAATTATAAATTTGAGCTTGTCCAGGAGCAATTTTCACAGCTTACTACCAAGGTGCAGGAAAATCTATCAGGAATAAAAGTTGTAAAGGCTTACGTAAGGGAAGATAGCGAGACCGAAGGATTCAGGAAAATGTCTTTGGAATATATGAATAAAAATCTCGGGCTTGCCAAGGTTCAGTCATTTTCTTATCCGCTAATGTTCTTACTTACCGGATTTTCGATGATAATTGTTTTATACGCTGGCGGAAATAAAATTATTACCGGAGAGCTTTCCATTGGGCAGTTAACTGCATTTATTATTTACCTTGGACTTCTTACATGGCCTATAATTTCTTTTGGATGGATAATTAATCTTACACAGCGTGCAGAGGCTTCTATGAAAAGGCTTTGCGAAGTATTTGACAGTAAGCCAAGCATTGATAATCCCGAAGCATGTCATACAGAATTAAACACTATTGGCGACCCAAAAAGTATAATAAAAGGTGAAATTGAATTTAAGAATGTAAATTTCAAGTATCACAGAGACTATCCTTATGTATTAAAGAATGTAAGTATTAAACTAAAAGCAGGTGAGACCATAGGCATTATAGGTCATACCGGTTCCGGTAAAACTACTTTTGTGAACTTAATTTCAAGATTATTTGATATTGTTGAAGGCGAGCTTCTTGTTGATGGAAAGAATGTAAAATCATACCAGCTAAGTGATCTAAGAACATCAATTGGTTACGTTCCGCAGGAAACTTTTCTTTTTTCTGAAAGTATTGAAAACAATATTGCATACTCTGAAAATATATTTGTTAAAGATCCGAAGGAAGCTTCGCATAAAGTAATTAATGCTGCTAAAATATCACAGATATATAAGGATGTTGAGAACTTCCCCGGAAGGTTTAACACTATTCTTGGTGAAAGAGGAATTAACCTCTCAGGCGGGCAGAAACAAAGAACATCTATAGCTCGTGCTATTGTAGCAGATCCACAAATATTGATATTAGATGATGCATTTTCTGCAGTTGATACATATACAGAAGAAGAAATTTTGAACGGTCTTAAAGAAGTAATGAAAGACAGAACTACTATACTAATCAGCCACAGAATATCTACTTTAAAGAATTCGGACAGAATTATTGTATTCAAAGAAGGCTCAATTGCCGAAGAAGGAACTCATGAAGCCCTAATACAGAAGGAAGGTATTTACGCTGATATTTACTTTAAGCAGCTTCTTGAAGAAGAATTAAAAGGACTTGAATAGTCTTAATATTAAAATTTAAACTGTTAGCAGAAAAATTTATTGGCAGAAGAAATAAAGAAAAATATTATCGAGCCTGATGAAAATGAGCAGGAAGAAGTTCTGGGCAAAGCCTATGATGCCCGCTTAATGAAAAGGCTTATCAAGTATTTGAAGCCTTATAAAAAGTGGGTTATTATTGCTATAATTTTAACCGTTGGAGTTGCATTGCTTAGCACTGTACGCCCTTATTTAACAAAAATCGCCATCGATAATTATATTGTAAACAAAGATGCTGTTGGATTAAGGAATATTATCCTTATCCTGCTTGGCACGCTTATTTTCCAGGGATTGCTGCAATATAGTATGGCATACCTGACTCAATGGATAGGGCAGAAGACAATTTTGGAATTGAGGATGAAGTTGTTTGAGCATATTCAGAAGTTTTCAATGAGCTTTTTTGATAAAAATCCAGTTGGCAGACTTGTTACCAGGCTTACCAATGATATTGAAGTTTTGAATGAAATGTTCTCATCCGGCATAGTAATGGTATTTGCTGATATTTTCATAATTGGCGGAATATTATTTTTTATGTTCTCTTTAAGCTGGCAGCTTACGTTAATTGCACTCTCGGTAGTTATCCCTTTAATTTACGTTACGGTAATATTCAGGAAAAAGGTAAGAACTGCTTTCCGTGATGCTAGGTTTTACTTAGCTAAAATGAATTCTTTTCTGCAGGAGCATATCAGCGGAATACTGGTTGTTAAAATATTCAGCCAGGAAAAGAAAACACTAGATGATTTTAAAAAGATAAATTATGACCACACCAAAGCAAACAAAAAATCAGTGTTTTATTATTCTTTGTTCTTCCCTGTTATTGAGCTTATCGGCGCAATTTCTGGCGCCCTCATTATTTGGTATGGCGGAGGTAAAGCAATTGAAGGAGTTTTAACTATTGGTATCCTTATAGCATTTATCCAGTATTCAGAAATGTTCTTCAGACCAATAAGGGACCTTTCTGAAAAATATAATATCATGCAAACTGCTATGGCATCATCAGAAAGGATATTCAAGCTGCTTGACAGGCAGGCTGTTATAATCGATCCTGTTAAACCCATGGCATTAAATGACTGCAAAGGCATTATCCAATTTAAAAATGTTTGGTTTGCATATATAAAAGAAGATTATGTATTAAAAGATATTTCATTTAATATCAGTCAGGGTGAAAAAGTTGCATTTGTTGGCGCAACTGGGGCTGGTAAGTCATCAATTATGAATCTTTTATGCAGGTTCTATGATGCGCAAAAAGGTGAAATTACTATTGACGGCATAAATATCAAAGATGTAATGCAGCATGACCTGAGGAATAATATTGGGTTGGTTGTGCAGGATATTTTCCTGTTTTCTGATTCTATTACTAATAATATCAGCCTTAACAATAATAGTATTCCTGAGAGTAAAATAAAGGAAGCAGCATCAATTATCGGGATAGATAATTTTATTTCAAAGCTGCCATTGGGTTACGGGCAGAATGTAAAGGAAAGAGGAGTAACGCTTTCACAGGGCGAAAGACAGCTTATAACTTTTGCTAGGGCTTTGGCATACAATCCCAAAATACTTATTCTTGATGAAGCAACTTCAAGTGTAGATACACATTCAGAAATACTGATACAGAAAGCAATAGATAAACTTATGGAAGGCAGAACTTCTATTATAATTGCACACAGGCTTTCTACAATACAAAAGTGCGATAAGATAATTGTAATGCATAAAGGCGAAATCAGAGAAACCGGGACGCACCAGGAATTACTGGAAATCGGCGGAATATATTCAAAGTTATACCAACTGCAGTATAAAGAATCATTTGTATAAATATTTATGAAAAAGTTATTTATTGCATCTAAAAATCAGGGAAAGATAAACGAGATAAAATTTTATCTTAAGGATTTTAATTTTGAAATATTTTCCCTGCTTGATTCACCTGAAATTCCTGATATTGAAGAGACAGGGGCAACATTTGAAGAGAATGCATTAATAAAAGCTAAAGCAGTTTTTGAAATTGTTAATATACCGGTTCTTGCTGATGATTCAGGACTTGAAGTTGACTATTTAAACGGCGCACCGGGTGTTTATTCCACAAGATTTGCCGGTGATGGTGCTACTGATAAAAAAAATAATGCAAAGCTGCTGGCTGAGCTTGGAGATATTGATATCAATGAGCGCACCGCAAGGTTTAAATGTGTAATTGTTCTGTATGACGGCGTGAGCGAGCGTTATTTTGATGGAAATTGCGAAGGCTATATTACAACACATCCTAAGGGAGAAAATGGATTTGGCTATGACCCGCTTTTTATTCCTTTAGGCTACCAACTAACATTTGCCGAGCTTGACCTTAATGTAAAGAATAAGATCTCACACAGAGGTAAAGCGTTATTGAGTCTGAAAAAGTATCTTGATTTTGAGAAAACTATGTAATTTTTTCAGTATTGTAGGTTTTTGATAAAATTTTTATGTTTGTAATATGTTTAATTGTATATGCAGTTTTAATGCTGGCGTAGCTCAGTTGGTAGAGCAGCGCACTTGTAATGCGCAGGTTTAAAAAACGACACAGCGGAAAGTCACGAGAACCACCAAAGTTTTACTTTGACAGTTCTTGACTGACAAATAATTTCTATTACTTAAAACAAAAAGTGGAGACCAGAGACCACTCACAAAAAACGGGGCGACACCGAAAAGCCATACGATTAGGAAAATTTAAATTAAAATAAAATGAAAAAAATAGTTGCTCAATTCAACACTCCTGGAATGACTGCTCAGCAATATGACCAGATAGTTAAAGACTTGGAAGCCGCAGGAAAAGGAAGACCTGGGCGAATCTATCATATAGCTGCTCTGCAAGCTGATGGTATGTTTATTACCGATGTGTGGGAATCAGAAGAAGCATTAACGAAATTTTCTGAAACGCTGATACCTATTCTTGTAAAGAATGGTGTTACCCCAGTGCAACCGACTATACTTCCAGTTCACAATATTATTTCGTAAGTAATTGATAAGGCTTATTTCAAGCGGACGGACTGTGCTTCTGGACAGTTCGTCTGTTTTTTTTTACTTTTGGTTTAGTGAGACAGTGACACAAAAATGGAAAAGGAAGCCAGCCCACAACATAAAATTGCCGCAGTTTTTTTTGCGAGCGGGCATTGTCTTTCGGCTTCGCTCAAGATAAACTCCAACAAACATTTGTGCATTTAATTATCTTTGCTACGGCCTTACAGTTTGATGCGTTCTCCGAAGGAGTCCCTTCGGGATAAGTCCGCAACTTCGGCAATTCCTGACCGTAATACGCAATTCACTCTATAATATTTTCTATAATGCACTGTACGACAATATTTTACAATTTTATCAATAAACAGGTATTGACATCAGGATATTTTCACTGTTTATTTCTATGTCCCCACAGAGTCATCCTACGGAGAGACACTACGATAACGATGAAATCTGAAAAAATTCCTTGATATTGAAGAAAGTATGTAATTTTTTCAGTATTGAAGATTTTTGATAATTTTTTTATGTTTGTAATCTGTTTAACTGTTTATGCAGTTTTAATGCTGGCGTAGCTCAGTTGGTAGAGCAGCGCACTTGTAATGCGCAGGTCGATGGTTCGAATCCTTTCGCCAGCTCAATAAAACACGTCCCGAGCACTCGGGACGGTTTTTTTTATTTGTTTTCCTACAACTTACAATACCTTTAAATACAAATTAAATGGGTTTTTTTAATAAAAAATGTGATTAATTTGCTTCTATAAATGGCAAAATATTGTCTTAAAATAAAATATTTTACAAATATATTAAGCGGGGATATATATTAATGCCTATAGCCAAAATATTTATTGTAGAAGATGAAGCTATTATTGCTTTGAATATCAAAAATACTCTTGAGAAGATGAATTATGAAGTAGCAGGCATTAGTGATAGAGGTGAGGGTGCTTTAAAAATGATAGATAAATTAAAACCTGATGTAATATTAATGGATATTGTTTTAAAGGGAGAGCTTGACGGAATAGAAACCGCAAGGCTTATCAACTTAAAAAGAAAAATTCCAATAATTTATTTAACTGCACATCATGATGATGATACTTTAGAAAGATCCAAATCAACCAATCCTTACGGGTATTTATTAAAACCGTTAAATGACCGTGATCTTAATGCATGCTTAAGAATGGCTCTCTTTCGCTTTGAATCTGAAAACAAACTAAAAAATAGCGAAGAAGTTCTGAACAGGGTTAGTAAAATGAATACTGTATTGTTCAATTCGCTGCCGGGTCTTGTGTTAGTAATAAATTCAAAGGGGATAATAACAGCAATTAGTAATAAATCAGGAGAAGTACAATTTAAGACATCTCATTTTCTGAATAATGACATAAAGAAAATATTTTCAGGTAAAACAGGCAGCAAATTTGAAAGTTTAATTGAACTGTCAATAAGTACCGGTGAAGAGCAGATATTTGAGCATATAATTAAAGTAAATGAACATAAATATATATATGAAACAAAATTTATAAAATATACAGAAAGCGAAGTTCTTGCCGTTTTCAACGAAAAAACTTCCGGGGAAGATTATCAAAAAGCCCTGAAGGAAAGTGAATATAAATACAAAAACCTGGTTAAGAATTCACCTGTAGCAATTACAAGGCTTCTTATCAAAACAAACAGGTATGAATTTGTAAATGATGAATTTGAAAAACAATCGGGTTACACTCTTGAGGAATTTAATGCTGTTTCAAATGAAGAATATGAAAAAATGATACATCCTGAGGACAGAGTTGAACTAAGAAAAGAGTACAGTAAATGGATTTCAGGCGGAACCGGTGAAGTAAAGAATCTGGTTTACAGAATTATTAACAAGAATAAGGAAATAATCTGGCTGGATAGCTATCATTATGCTGATAGGTCGCAAAAGGGCGATATGATTGCTATAAACCAGATTTACCTGAATATAAATAAACAAAAGCAGGATGAAGAAGTTTTAAGTGAATCAAAACAGTATCTTGATGCATTTTTCGGTCAATCACATGATGGAATTTTTATAGCAAAAATTGATCCTCCTGTTAAATGGGATAAGAATAAGCATTCGGAAAAAAAGCTGGATCATATTATTAAAAATATCAGGATCATCAAAGCAAATAAACCTTTAGCCGACCAGTTTGGAGTTTCAATGGAAGAAATGATGGAATTTAAGTATGCAAATTATTATAAAGATACTCTGGATGAAGCTAAAAAAAGATGGATCAAATTTCTTGATGAGGGATACTCTAATCATAAAGAGTATTGCGCAAAACCTGAAGGAAGTAAAATATTTATTGAAGGAGACTACTACTGCCTTTATGATACCCAAAATAATTTCACAGGATATTTGGGTATAAGAAAGGATATGACTGAAAGAAAATCAGCAGATGAACTCATCAGGCTGAGTGAAGAAAATTTCAGGGCTGTTACTGAATCTATGCCGGCGCAGGTTGTAATATTCCAGGATAACAGGTTTGTTTACGCTAACCCATATTCTGAAATAATTACCGGATACAAGAAAGAGGAATTGCTTAAGAAGAATTTCTGGGAGCTTGTTAAGGAGGATTTCAGGGATACCGCAAAGGAGCGGGGACAACAGAGATTATTAGGCGAGAAAGTTCCCGATAATTATGAATTGAAGATCATTACTAAAAGTAACGAGGAAAAGTGGCTGAATTACAGCGCAAGGATAATAGAATATAACGGTAAAAAAGCAGTTTTGGGAATTGCTACCGATATTACTGAAAGCAAAAAAAACCAGGAGAAAATAAGGTTAAGCGAAGAAAAATACAGAAATTTTGTTGAACACAGTTCCGAAGGTATTTTTAGACTCGAGTTTAGAAAATCCATTCCAACAGATATTCCCGATGAGGAACAGGTTGAACTTATTAAAAATAATGTGTTTATAGCAGAATGTAATCATGTATTTGCAAAAATGTATGATGAGGAAAAACCTGATAAAATTATCGGTAAAAATTTTACAATGCTTAAATATCAGAATCCCGATGTGACCTCAAGGATTTTGAAATTTGTTTCACAGGATTACAGCATTATTGATGATGAAACAATTGAATATGATAAAGAAGGAAGAGAAAGAAATTTTGTAATTAATATTTCAGGTGTCATTGATAACAGTGTTTTAACCAGCATTTGGGGTGTGCAAAGAGATATCACAGAAAAGAAGAAATCTGATGAGGCTTTAAAAAGATCATTAAAGGAAAAAGATATACTTCTTAAAGAGATACACCACAGGGTTAAAAATAACCTTCAAATTGTAACAAGCCTGTTAAAGCTTCAGGCAGGTTACGTGAAAGATGAAAAGATTAAACAGCTATTTAGAGATAGCCAGAACAGGGTTCAATCCATGTCACTGATTCATCAGAAACTTTACCAGACAAAGGATATTGCCAATATTGATTTTAAAGAATATATTGAAACATTAACTACACATATTCAGCATTCATATGGTATTCTCGAAGACCGGGTAAAGATAAAAACAGAAGTGAGCAACATGGTGATGTCTATAGATAATGCAATACCAGCCGGTTTAATTATAAATGAACTTGTATCAAATTCCCTGAAGCATGCATTTCCTGATGGCAGGTGCGGAAATATTTTCATTAATGCGGCATTTGATGAGTTTAATAATGAGTATTGGCTGCTTATCAGGGATGATGGTATTGGTATGAATGAAATACATGATTTTGAAAAAATATCTTCTTTTGGTCTAAAGCTTGTTTACACTCTTGTCCAGCAGCTTGATGGCATAATTGAAATTGTAACAAAAGGCGGCAGTGAATTCAGAATACATTTCAGAAGTGCGGAATATAAAGAAAGAAATATTTAAACTTGTGTGAAAATACAAAAACAATAATCTAATAATGCAGATCTTAAGCTAAATTTAACTATGCAAAAAATTAATTTAAATAACACATTTTTCACTGAAAACCGCAGAAAATTATCAACATTAATGTTGAAGGATTCAGCAGCTATAATTAATTCAAATGATATTATGCCTACAAATGCAGATGGTGAATTGAAATACCTGCAAAATAGTGATCTATATTATTTAACGGGTATAGAGCAGGAAGAAACTATTCTAATGCTGAATCCCGGGAATAAGGATGAAGACCTCAGGGAAATACTATTTATCAGAGATTACAATTCCGATCTTGAAGTATGGGAAGGCAAAAAACATTCAACCGAAGAAGCATCTGTAATTTCAGGAATAAAAACAGTTATGGAACTTTCTAAATTTGAACACATCTTACATGATATTATGTGTTCGAAAGATAATATATATTTAAACACAAATGATCACGATAGGGCGGGCAATACTGTTGAAAGCCGCGATATAAGATTCATAAATTTCTGTAAGAAAAGGTATCCATTACATACATATCACAGAATATCACCGTTGATTTACAGTTTAAGGGAAGTAAAATCACCTATAGAAATTGAGCTTATACAAAAAGCTTGTGATATAACAGGTGATGGTTTTAGAAGACTGCTTAAGTTTGTAAAACCAGGTGTAATGGAGTATGAAGTGCAGGCTGAATTGGCGCATGAATTTATCAGGCAGGGTTCCGATTTTGCAGATTACGAACCGATAATTGCTTCGGGAGAAAATTCCTGTTTTTTACATTATGTAAAAAATGATGATATGTGTAATGATAATGATATTCTTTTGCTGGATTTTGGCGCTAATTACGCCAATTATAATGCCGATATGACAAGAACTATACCTGTAAACGGTAAATTCACTACAAGACAAAAGCAGGTTTACAATTCAGTATTAAGAGCTTTGAATGGAACTATCAAAGAAATGAAACCCGGGATATCTGGAAAAGACCTGATGATGGTTACAAGAGAGCTTATTGCAAAAGAATTAGTTGATCTTAAGCTTTTAACAACAGATGATGTGCGGAATATTAAAAATAAATCACCCGAATTTAAAAAATATTATCCCCATGATGTATCTCATTTCCTTGGACTTGGCGTTCATGATGTTGGTTTATTTGATGAACCTATCAAAGCAGGTATGGTTTTAACATGCGAGCCGGGTATCTATATAAGTGAAGAAAAATTAGGGGTCAGATTAGAAAACGATATTTTGATAACTCAAAACGGCTGTAAGGACTTTATGTCAAATTTCCCTGTTGATGCTGATGAAATAGAAGAATTAATGAAATGATAATATAAAGTGATATATTAATTGAATTAATAAGATTAGATGTATTTTAACTGAAGTTTATGATAATTAGTAACTTATATCATTGCCATTCCTATTTATATAATGTAATTAATACGACTCACGTTTTTCCTGTATAGTATATTTATTATATAAATTATTATTTATATTACAATTGTAAGAAAAATGAGCTATAAATTATTATTCAACTTTAAAGGGTAAGCCAAGCTATTGTAATTTAAAAAAACTTGACCCCTTTGTGAAAAAAATAAAT
>JAYTUN010000130.1:0-1519 GCA_043744495.1 Ignavibacteria bacterium | reverse complement strand
GAAGGAATATTCAAAAAGGATACTGATAAGAAGAACATGAATATCGAATCACCTGAAATTAAAAGCGGTATCAGTTTATCAGGCGGACAAAATTCAGTATCAATTGTAACACTTCTCAACGGTACAAATTTTATGGAAGAATATTCAAAGGGCAAAGGTAAATTAATTATGTTTGCTTCATCACCTGATATGAGAAGTTCTGATTTCCCTTCAAAGAATTTATTTTCGCCTGTTACAATAAGGAGTATTTTATACTGCTCAAACATTAACGGCATAAAACCGGCTGTTACGGGAAGAGATTATTTCCTTGAGCTGAACAAGCTTAACTTAAAAGCTGATTCAATAACAATAATATCCGGTTTAAAAGACGATGTTCCCGAAACATTATTTATAGATAGTAATGCACAATTGCTGAATATCAGGAAGCTGCTCTCAAATATTTCTAATTTTAGAGTAGAAAATTCAGGAAGCGAGTTATTATCTATTCCTGTAAACTTTAATAAAGAAGAATCCATTACAACCAGGCTAAAGCCTGAGGATATAAAAGCCGGTCTTCTAAAAAATTACAAAATGGAAGCAAATATAATTTCACCTGATGAACAAATGACTGCATCACTCATAGATTTGAGAACAGGAAGGAATCTTTGGAAATATTGCCTCATATTTGCCGTTATATTTCTGTTAATTGAGTATTTATTGGCAAGATCGATAATTGGAAAGAAAATTAAATTTTAATCTTTTAAATAAGTTTTTTTTTGAGTATATTTAAGTCCTTAAAAATAAGGCGATTACAAGAAAATCATATAAAAAAACAGGAGAATTCCAAAAAAATGAGATACGCTAAAGTTTTATCGTTATTTTTAATATTAACAGCAGTAGTATTTTATTTCGGCGGCTGTAGTTCAGCAGAACAAACCACAGCAAAGTTAGCTTATACACAAGGTGATTTTGTTAAAGCTGAAATTGAATTTGACAAAGAAACAAAACAGAATCCAGCAAATGAAGAAGCATGGTTTTACCTTGCGATGTCAAGATCGCAGCTAAACAAATCTGAAGGTGTTAAAACAGCTATTGACCAGTACCGAAAAATTGGAAAAAATACATTTGCAATAGAGCTCACCGAAGCGTGGGGCACAATGTATGATAGAGGCTTCAAACAATATGAAGAAGGAGAAAAAATTGCAAAGACAGGTAAAGATGAAGATGCAATAAAGAAATTCCAGGAATCATTGATCAATTTTGATATTGCTTACGCTATCCAGCCTGACAGCGTATTTGTAAAGGATAACATTACAGCTCTTAACACCAGAATAAACACCATACTTGTTAAGCCTACAATTGATAAAGGTGTTGAGCTTGAAAAACTCGGAGATTATGCCGGAGCAATAACCGAATATAACAAAGGTCTTGAAAAAGTTACCAAGGGTTCAGGTGCTTATGAAGTTATAATATATAATATGAGTTTAGCAAATCTTAAATGGGGAGAGAAGATGAGAGAAGCCAACTCAGAAGACCCGGC
>JAYTUN010000129.1:0-22417 GCA_043744495.1 Ignavibacteria bacterium | reverse complement strand
TGGCTGAAGCTAAATATATTTTCATTAATAATACACGAGTTAATACTCGTAGTTAAAATAAAAACAATGATTTGCAAGCTGAGCGGTCAACTTGAGTTTAATTATTCTCTTTAGTTGTACAATGTTGCAAAAAATTCCGTTATTACGGAAACCTGAAGCCAATGCCGCTGCTTCCATAAAGGTCAGGAGACCTCTCTGATAGCCCAATACCCCCTGCAATTATTGCCATTACATTACGTGAAAAAAGATAAGTCAGCCCCGCTCCTGCACGGTGATCAGGTGTACGTTTATACTGGAAATAACTGTATGCTTCGGTAAATGCATTTATCTTTTTGCTTAGAGCTGCATTCAATAAAATGGAATAATTACCGTATTTTTCTGTGAAGTTCTCATATACATTCCAACCGTAACCTGCATTTCCGCTTAAGCTGAATTTCTTCGAAATATCCTTTTGTAGCATAAGCTTAAAAGAAGGCGATACATAATCCATGTGGAAATAGTAATCTCCAGCGGGAATGTATAAACTTATATTAATTGCCGCTGCAGGAAAAACTTTATTGCCTTCAAAAAACTTTATTTTTGCCCCAGCTTCTATCGGACCACCTCCGTAAATACCATTTCTGCGGTTAAAAATGGTTAGACTGGTTGAATTAATGCGGCGAAAATCCTGTATAAATACAAATCCTGCTCGAAGTTCAACATTCTTTAATATTCCTACCCGGAAAGCAAGGGAAGGATTATTTATTCTCAAATGGTAATAGCTGACGCTGTATTCATATATTATACTTTTAAGAACAATGTATGTATCTTTTGAATACCAACTGCTTCCGCCTACTTCTACCTGTACTTTCCATTGGGGTACAATATCAGTTGATAAAGTAATCTTTGAATGATCGACTGAAATTATGGAATCATCCTGTGTAAAAATATTGGAACACAAAATAAATAATAAACAAAGTATCGGGAATAGTGTTTTCATATTATAATTATTAAAAGTTATTTTTTAAAAATGCAAATTTTACATAGATTAAACAATGATGTTTATCATTCAATTATATGACACTTAAAAAATTGTTTCCGTTTCAACGGTTTATTATTTTTGATTTTTGGTTAAAGAATAAAGTTAGTTAAAAAACGGGAACGGTATAGTTACCATTCTTACAAAAGTTAGTATAAGTATCACAACTGCAATTATTACATAAGATTTTTGTATTGTTGAATGCGTTTTGAGTGATGCCAAACCAAGAAAAAAAAGCACGACTGTAAATAGCACTGTGCACAAAGTAAAATCATCTCCCACCTTGTTTGCAACGCTTCCTTTATCCATCAGCACTTTTGCGGAATCATTCATATTCTCTGATTCCTTCATTCGCGTCATAATCCCTTCCAGGTGTACTGCTTGTTCTTTTTCATATTCACTTACATCCTTTGGGTCGTTTAAAAGATCTTTCTGCAGACCTTCGCTTAGCTTGCCAAAGAAGTATTGTGCATCTTCCTTGTCGCCTTTTTCTGTATTATCTTTCCATTGTGTATAAATAATATCATCCTTCATATCGTTCATTTGAAAAGCCGTGATGTCATTAAGCGCATCAAGATAAGCAGTATTTGCGTGGTTTGTAACGGTTATTGACTTGGAATAGCTTGATTGCATCTCACCTCCCCATAATGCAGAACAATATGCTGCAAATGCTCCTAAAATTGTTGCGATACCAAGAAGAACAGTAATAATAATCTCAATCTTAGTGGCTTTTTCGGAAATATGCTTATTTGCCGTCTTTGTTGCCTCTGAAATATTTGTGTTTTCTGACAATTGTAAACCCTCCTGAAAATTATTTTAATTAATCAACAAATATAATATTTTTATTACAATGTTTTGTTCCAATAATTAATTACAGCCCGCTTATAACTAAAGCATTTATTTTTTTTCAGGTCTATTATTTTTTTTAGCTGCCAAAAAGTAAACTCCCAGAAAGTTACTTTATGCGAAGCATGCTCTGCATAACCCTCGTCAGGTTGTTTCCAAACAGAGTTTAGCATGTAATATGCTTTCCAATCCCCGCATTCGCGAGGAGGAGTTTGGAAAGCAGTGTATTGTTTTGCGTAAGGGGAGTTATTAATCAAACCTATTGTAAATGTTTTTCTTCATTTACTTCCTAGGTATTTCCGAACCATGCGGGTCTTTTTCGGGGAAACCTAGCTCTGCTTCAAGTTCATCAACAATATCTTCAGTAAGCAAATGCTCAACTTTTTCTGCTTCAGGGTGTATGTCGCTAATATCCATAACATTTTCTCTGGTAATATATGTTTCCCAAAGCCTGTGTGTTCTGACAAGTCTTTTAGCATATTTATTGCCGTCTTCGGTAAGCAGGTAGTTTCCATTATCTCTGGTCATTAAGCCTTTACCAATTAAAGTTTTTATTGCGGATTCAACCCTGCCGTTGGTTATTCCAAGCTCGTTTGCTATTTTATCTGCCAGCTCGGTTTTATTTGAATCTTCAGCAAATCTGTATGAAAGTTTTATCACATCCTCAATTAGCACAAGTTTTGACGATTCCCTGCGGCGGAAAAGCCTTGTAACCACACCTTCTTTTGGCGAAAACAGAAAAGCAAACATAAATAATGCTACTGCAACCAGCACAATTGATGCACCCGATGCAAAGTTAAAATGATATGAAAGATACAGCCCCGCAACCGCAGAGAACATTCCGAATACAGAGGAAAGTATTAATATTTTCTTTAGACTGTTTGAAAGCAAGTAAGCTGTTGCAGGCGGAGTAATAAGCATTGCTATAATTAATATTACGCCAACTGACTGCAATCCAGCTACTATTGACATTGAAAGAAGGGTCATAAGCATATAATGAACAAGCGTAGTTGATATTCCTATTGTCATTGCCATTGTCGGGTCAAATGAAGAAAGTAAAAGCTGTTTGTAAAACAGAATAATGCATAAAATTATTACAACCATTATAATTAGTGAAAGCGTTATGTCGCCCGTTGAAACCCCAAGGACATCGCCAAAAAGGTACGAAGAAAGGTCTATGTGCACCTGTTTAAGCTGTGATACAAGCAGTATTCCAAGCGCAAAGGCACCTGTAAAAATAATCCCTATAGATGTATCTTCCTTTATTTTTGAGTTTCTATTCACAAACCCAATTAGCAAAACCGTCAGTATGCCCGAAATGACAGCGCCAATGAACAGCGCAATTTCACTTTTTCCTGCCACTATAAAGCTTACTACTACCCCGGGGAGCACAGCATGTGCAAGCGCATCTCCTATTAACGACATTCGCCTGAGCATTATATATGTTCCAATCAAACCGCAGCTTATTCCAATTGTTATAGATGCTATCAGCGCACGCTGTATGAATTCGTATTGAATCGGCTCGAGTAAATATTTAGTAATTATATCCATTGATTTGGTTAATCAGTTAATCAGTTAATTGGTTAATTGGTTATTTAGTTGACCTGTAATATATTTATTTTATATTATTGCCGCTTTTTTTATTGTTCAGATATTTTTTATAACCGTTTATCAGTTTTAAGCATAATTGACATTGTGTATAAAGTACTTTAAATGTCTCATCGTTTATATACTCATCATCAATGCATATATAAAGATCGTCAATGCATTCATAAACCGAGCCTCTGCTTTGTCTTAAATATTGAATATTTTCCTGGTAGTGAAACCTTCCGTATCCTTCGGAAATATTGTTTGTAATGGAACGAGAGGCTCTAGTCAGCTGGTCCACCAACATGAATTTTTCTTCCGAGGGTAAAGTTTTAGTTAATTCTCGAAGCGAGATGCGCAATTTTCTGCATTCTTTCCAAACCTCAAGGTCTTCCATCTGTGGAAATTTTGCATCCATACAGTTTATCTTAAATTAATTTTTTTATTATTTTAAATATAATTATTTAACCAATCAACCATTTAACCAATCAGCTCTTCAGTCTTCTGCAGAATTGTCAGTCTTCCGCCGTATGTTTTGTTTACAAGGGCAGGTGTGAACACCTCTTGTGAATCTCCAAATGCAATCAAAGTTTGGTTAACCATTATCAGTTTATCAAAATAATCTTTCACCATACTTAGGTCATGATGAACTACAAGTAAAGTTTTCCCGTTTTCCTTAAGCTCTTTCATCAGCTCAAAAATCACTCTTTCGGTTTTTGCGTCAACCCCCACAAATGGTTCATCAAGGAAATATATGTCGCTTTCCTGTGCAAGCGCTCTTGCCAGGAATACTCTCTGCTGCTGCCCGCCTGATAGCTGCCTTATCTGGCGCTTTGCATATTTATCCATTTCAATTTTCTTCAGCACCTGCTCAACTATTTGCCTGTCACCTGATTTCGGAAAACCAATAACAGGCAAGTGAGCATATCTTCCCATCATTACCACGTCTTCAACGTTAATTGGAAAGTCCCAATCAAACTGCTCCCGCTGAGGAATGTAAGAAATACGCTTGCGTGAATGATCAATTTCTCTGCCGAATATTTTTACTTCACCGGTATCAAAGGGCAGCAAACCAAGCATCCCTTTAAGCAGAGTTGATTTACCTGCTCCGTTTGGACCAATTATGCCCATCACATTCCCTGATTCAATATTCAGGTTAATACCTTTAATTGCCGGTTTTTTATTGTATGAAATAGTTAAATTTTTTACTGTAATTACATTCATAATAAATGTTGAATTATTTGCTGCAGGGTAATTTCTTTTGAACGCATCTTTATAATAAATGCTGAAAAAAGTTTTTGAACTTATTGATAATAGATATATACATACAATTTACTGCATGATATTTTATTTCGGCAACCTGAATGAAACTCCCGCCCCGATAAAAAAGTCGGGTGATCTTTCGGTGATACCTATTCCACCTGAAACATCTGCCTGAATATTTTTGGCAAACAAAAATGTCAATCCTCCGTCAAACCTATGGTCAGGGGTTTGTCTCTGCGTTAAAAATCCATACATTTCAGCAAATGCCGAAAGGCTGTTTGTTATTCCCACGCCGAGCGATAATGTATAGATACCCGTTGCAGCAGGTGAATTGCCATCCCATGAACCGCCCAGATTATATGATAGTGAAATTCTATTGCTGAGTGTATGCGCTGCGGCTATGCGAAATTCTGATGAAACATATTTTGATTGGAACGGACCATCCGTATCAAAAGGAATTCCCAGGCTGAATAAAAACGCCATTTCAGGACTTGCGCAATTCTCTTCAAACATTTTTATTTTTGTGCCAAGCGTTATTGGACTAAAGCCGGTTACGTTTGGTCCTGTATCTGCAATGTTATACATTTCTTCCTGAAGAAATTCGGCCCCAAGCCGTAATTCAACATTCCCCCCAATTCCGTATCTTAATAAAACAGATGGATAGGAATGCGAATATAATCTATATATTCCTATTTATGATTTAAACTCTGCCACTTTATCAATGCTCGCTCCTGCTTCAACCTGAAAAAATCCCTTATATAGCGTTACTGACGATTCCGTCTGGTCAGGCCTGTCAGTCACAATGTTTTCAACTTTCTGAGCATTGGAAATACTGCATACCAAAACTAATATTAATGTTAAAAATATTCTTACCATATTTGTTTTATTTCAAGATTTATCATTTATTTAATGGATTAACCAATCAACTGATTAACTGTTCAGCCATTTAACTACCTAAGCGCTTTCACAACCGTATTCACATTATGCGTAACTGCGCCAATATATGTTCCCTCAAATGTCCCTTCGTCGCCAACCGAATCAGAATAAAGAATGCCTCCAATGGTAGCTCCGGTTTCCTTTGAAATTTCCTCGAGCAACTTTGGGTTTACACTGGTTTCTATAAAAACTGAATTCAGCTTACGCTCTTTTATCAGGTCAACAAGCTTTTTCACGTCCTCTGTCTGCGCCTTTGCTTCTGTGGATATTCCCTGTAAACCTTTTACTTCAAGTCCGTAAGCCTTTCCGAAATAACGGAACGCATCATGCGATGTTATCAGCACACGTTTTTCTTTGGGAATAGTTTCAATTTCAGTCTTAATCCACGCATCAAGCGAATCCAGCTTCCTCAGGTAAGTAACCAGGTTAGCTTTATAATATGGTTCATTTGCCTTATCGTGCTCTATGAGAGCTTTTGCTATATTTTCGCTGTATTGTTTTGCGTTCTTAACATCAAACCATGCATGAGGGTCAGGGTCGCCAAAACCTTTTTCATCTGTCATTGGTGTTAGTCCTTCGGTAACAGTTACAACTTTTTTATTTCCTCCGGCATTGCGCACCATTTCTTCTATCCAGTGCTCAAGAGCAAATCCGTTAATAAATACAATATCGCTGAGTGAGATTGTCCTCGGATCGTTTGGCTTAGGTTTATATGTGTGCGGATCTATTCCAACACCGCAAACACTTATGGATTCAACTTTATCACCGCCGATATTTTTTACTATATCGCTGATTATAGTGATCGATGAAACGGTTTTTATTTTGCTGCTTGATGTTTTGTTATCCTTCGAACCACAACCGCTTATCATTACAAAAACGATAACGGCAAAAAAAACATAATGCTTATTTTTCATAATTTACTTTTTATACTATTTACTAAATTAACCGTTCAAGCAGAGTCTCTTCGCAGAAGGACTCTGCTAAAATTCAACTGGGCAGGAATCCCATCCCTCGAAACAGATTTTTTTTACTTCTGCTTTTTTACTCCTGAGGGCATTTCCAGTTTTTATTTAATTCACCCCGCAACAAATATCTGCTCAGCCATTTTTTGGCTTAATAGATTTTTATTGCCCTCAACTATTATAATAACCGACCCGTCAAACTCTATCTTCTTATTCAATACAATTTTTGAATTCAGTTTAATACCAATCTTCGATAAATACTGCAGTATCTCAATGGATGTATCCTTAACCTTGGCAATTATATATTCTCTGCCCGGCTCTGCGTTCAATAACAGCTTATAATGTGTTGGAGCAACTTTTCCGTTCTTATCTGGAATAGGGTCGCCATGAGGATCGAACTTCGGGTTTCCCAAATATTCCTCAAGTTTATTTATGAACATATCGCTGCACACATGCTCAAGCCTTTCAGCTTCGGCGTGTACCTGGTCCCATTCATAATTTAAATGTTCCTGCAAAAATACTTCAAGCAGTCTGTGCTTGCGTATCAGGTTCAGAGAAATTTTCTCGCCATCACCCGTAAGTTTAAAGCCATGGTATGGCGTATTATTAAGTAAGCCCTGCTTGGAAAGCTTGTTAACCATCTCACTTACCGATGCTGGTGAAATTGAAAGTGCCGCTGCCAGACTTCCAGTGTTAACCTTGTGCCCTTCTCCCTGTATATGATAAATATTCTTTAAATAATCTTCTTTTGATTGTGATGGCATCCGTAATAAATAAATTAGGTTTATCTTAATGCAAAGTTAGGCATACCTAAACTAATTGTCAAGACTTAATTTTGTCTATTTTTGCCTTTTTTCTTTTAAATCTGCCGTATTATCAATTCAACCTGTGGGGTTTTTATTCTATATCTTCTTGAATGGAAATCAAAAGAGTTATTTTGGGGTTTAGAGATTTTCTATTATTATTGTATATATCAACACAATTCATTAAATTAAAAAAGATATTGTTAATCAAAAATGAAATTTTTTGGAAAAGTTCTTTATTCTGATCACAGTATTACTTTTTTCACACTGGGTAAATTTAGAAACTGTTGACAGTATATCTCATTCATTTAAAAATTAATCATCTCAAAAAGAAATAATTTTTATGTTAAAAAAGAATTTTGTAATTTCTTTAATTATAATGTTAGTTCTTATCGATTTTACCTACCCGCAATCGGATACAGCATCGCTTATATTTGATGGGCCATATAACCATGAACTTCCGCGCAACTTTCGCAAATCAAACGGAGTATTCAAATATTTATCAGTTACAATGCCCGATACCGCAGGATTAAACAATCTCAATATTTCAGGCAGCGCGGAATTCAATAACCTAAACCTTACCTTAATTATTAAAACTATTATTGCTCCGAATATTACAGTCATTGATCTTAGGCAGGAAATGCACGGCTTTATTAACGGAATGGCAATAAGCTGGTATGGCAAATATGACTGGGCTGACCTAAATCTTACCCGAGACGAGATCATTAAGATTGAATATAATAAACTTGATAGCATTCACAAACTTGGTGGAGCAACGGTTACTTACGTTCTTCGGAAAAATAAAGCTGATGATACTTTCAAAAAAATACGAGATACAACATTCAAAGTAATTTCAGTTATGACAGAAGAAGAGCTAACCAAAGCTAACGATCTTGCATATCTACGCATTACGGTAACAGATCATCGGCAGCCAACAATAGATGATGTTGACCGGTTTATTAATTTTGTAAAAAATTTAAAAGGGAATAACTGGCTCCACTTTCACTGCCACGCAGGAGATGGACGCACAACGACGTTTATGGCTATGTTTGATATGATGAAAAACGCAAAGCAAGTGGCTTTCACAGATATAATCCAAAGGCAGCATTTGATTGGCGGTATAGATTTGAGCAAAGATGATGATTTCCCTTCATGGGATAAACAATATGCAATTGAGCGCACATCATTTCTACAGGATTTTTACAATTACTGCAAACAAAATAAAGATAATTTCAGCACATCATACGCAGACTGGCTGAAAAGATAGGAAAGCCTATTTTTTAATAAGACTTCATAACCAATTCAACTGTTAATTTTAAAAGCTGATTCATATAAATAAAAAGAGGCGGTCTCAAAACGATTAAAATTGAGACAACTAACCCATGCCCATGCCTTTGGCTTGGCGCAGCGGGTTGTCTGCATTGGATTTTGAGACAACCCTATTTATTTTTTCAATTGCATATTCACGTCATTGAACGAGTTAATTTTTCTCACTTTTTTTCGGGAAGGGTAGAAATAGGGTTCTAACTTCAGCTTGGAAACTATTTTATCTCCCATTGGCTTAACTGCGCTTGAATAATACTTCAGTAAATTTCCATCTTCACCAAGCAGGTACTTATTGAAGCTACCGTTTCACACTCCGAACAGCATTCAAAGTTATAAGTTTGTTTCTAAGAATCCCTCATTTATTAAGTAGGGGATAGTTAAATTTAAATAAAAAGGGAGCCTTAAGTTCCCTATAACATTTTACTTTGCGTCTTCGCGTGAATATTTTCTTCCTCACTCCTGATGGCACAGCAGTTTTGGGGAAGGATTTTTTATAACAATAATCAAACATTCACCATTAACTCAATCTGAAAGAACAGTTTGTGTTAGATGACTAATTCAAAAGGTGGGTTTCTATTTTATTATTCCATAAATCATCACAATCATTAAATTGCATTTGTTTATCAAACAAATTAAATAGGATCCCAAAGCTCCCTGTTTATTTTTACTTTGCGGCTTCGCGCCTTTGCGTGAATATTTTCTTCCTCCCCTTTGGTCTATGACTTCGTAGAAAGGAGAACAGGGGTGGTGTTTTTACATCAGCATCGAAACTATCTCATCACCCATCGGCTTAAATGCGTTGGAATATTCACCCCGTTGTTGATGCTTGCCTTGCCGAGTAGAACGAGGAAAGGTTATCACCAACAACAAGAGTTAAAATTTATTAATTAATTTCGGAACAAAGTTATCTCATAAACTATTCGACTAAAAGGAAATGTTGCAAGCCGCTTTATTGTACTCTCAGACATCAAAAGTCTGACAATGCTTACGGATAACCAGAGATTTAAATAAAGAGACTGTTGAAGTCTGAGAGTTTTTAAACAATCACTGAAATTTTTTCCATGGAGCAGAGTTCTTTTTACTTTGAATAAGAATTTGATAAAAGGTATTTTGCAGTATAAATACCGCAACCTAACCCTTCCCTATGGGGAGGATGGTATAGGTAACCACAATAATGATTTGTGATGGAATATTATGTAGCGATTGACCTTCGGGCAGTCATATTAAAACTTACAGAAATTTAAGTATAAATAAATTCCCATTTTCGAGGGGTTGATAAAACAATTAAGGGGTCCCCGTTTTCACGGGGATGAAGAAAAAATGATAACATTCGGAAGATTTTCAGACAGCTTTAAGGCAAAACCAAAGATAGACGCATGGAGTAATTCAGAAAAACTGTTTTTGGAAAAGAAGTACATGGATAGCTACGAGGCATTCTTTAATTACCTTCGTGATGAGGATACCAGCAACGTAACATACACGCGCCAGGGCGAGAGGATCAATTTTGAGCTTCAGCAGGGGTCGAAGAAAATTCACGGCTCCATTGCCGAAGGTGAAGTTGTTTGCGAAGCTGATATTGCCGAGTACGATAAGCTCTCGGTTTCGTTCATGCGCAGACTTATGGAAATGAACTACACGCTTTTCTACAGCCGGTTTGCGCTGAAGGATAACAGGATATGCATTAAGTTCGATTCCAAAATAGCCGCTGCTCCGCCGAGGAAATTATATTACGGATGGAAGGAGCTTGCTACGCGAGCCGATAAACAGGATGACCTGCTGGTTGATGATTTCGCGATGCTGCGCTCTACAGGCAATGCACATATTGAACCCCTTCCCGTTACCGAGAAGGAAATAAAATATAATTTCTTCAAAGGCTGGCTTGATAAGACCATAAACCGCATCAACGAGCTTAACGAAGACGCGTTTTCTGGCGGCATCAGCTACCTCCTGCTAAACACGGCATATAAACTTGATTACCTCATTGCCCCTGAAGGCACGCTGATGAATGAGCTTGAAAAAATGAGCGGGGAATATTTCACAAAGGATAATAAGCCGTATGTTGAAAAGAACCGAAAGATGAAAGAGGCATTGCAGAAGCTTGCTGATATGCCTAAGGAAAAAGTACTGGAAGATCTTTACAGGGTTAAATCTACTTTCGGGATTGCTAATCCAGCGCCGCACCAGGCGGTTATAGACCTGTTTGCAAACAACCTGCAGAATGTGAAGTGGTACATCGATAACAATTATACCGATATTGCCGTTGTGATATATGAATATCTTGCTACATACTGCATCTTCAGTTACGGTTTGCCGAAACCTGATGCGAAGTTGTTCCATTTATTGTTGAACATCACAAATCAGGATTATTTTACAGCTCTTGGCGAAGGCGAACTATTGTATGATTCAACAGGAACGAAATTTAGCGAGCAGGTAATTAAAACAAAAATTGATGCCATAATTAAAGAAGGCAATGAGCTTTATCCCGAGCTGAAATTTGGTACAGCAAACCTAAAGTTCGATTCAATGGTAAGCTTTCTGAAAAGCTATGCTGCCGAAATTCAGCAGTTGAATTATAATCAATAAAACAATTAACAATAGACAATAAAAATCAAAGACTTTCACCACTGAGGACACAGAGCTTTTCCGCTTGTCATACCTGTTTAAGACCCCTTTGGTCTATGACCTCGTAGAGGGGCGCAGGCAGGTATCCAGACGAAAATTATTAATAGAAAAATAATATATGCAAAACGAAGAACCTAAAAAAGAAAAGTCTGCCATCGCATATCATAATTCCCCTCCGTTTTTATTGACACCTTTACAAGGGGGATTGGAAATATTAAAACATACACCCTTCTTTAAAAACAAAGAAGGGATTTATTAAAAAAAATAATATAATGGATCCACAACAGATAATAGACAGCTTCCAGCATGTGATAATTCAGATTGCGACACCGCAGGGAACAGGTACGGGGTTTTATGTTAAAAAGGAAAACCTGATAATTACCAACGACCACGTGGTGAAGGGTAACTCCGAAGCGGTCATAAGCGGAAGATCGATACCCAAGCAGATGTCGCCCGTATTCTTTAATGACCCAAAGTATGACCTCGCATTTATAAAAGCGCCGGAAGGTATAGATCTGCCGGATATAAATTTAGCCCACGGGCTTGATGTTACCGAAGGTGACCAGGTGATTGCAATAGGTCATCCCTATGGCTTGAACTACACTGCAACCGAAGGCATAGTATCAAAATCAAAGCGGCTGCAGCGCGGAATAAATTATATACAAATAGATGCGGCTATAAATCCGGGTAACAGCGGCGGACCGCTGGTTAATTCAAGCGGAGATATTGTTGGCGTGAATACTTTCATAATAGCTGGCGGAGATAATCTTGGATTTGCGCTGCCTGTGAAGTACCTCAAGGAAGACCTGGCAGAATACAAACAGTATTTCGGGAAATACACACAGAAGTGCGCATCTTGCGGATTTTATGTTACTGAAGAAAATCTTGATGGCGAGTACTGCCCTAACTGCGGAACGAAGCTTGAGTTCCCCGCGCTAAAAAAAGAAGGCGAGTATAAACCAACAGGTGCAGCGGCTGTTATAGAAACGATACTTGAACAGCTTGGCAAAGATGTTAAGCTCGCAAGGAAGGGTCCCTATAGCTGGGAAGTTGAAGAAGGCTCGGCAAAAATTGTGGTGAGCTATAACCAGGATGGATTTATTGTGTGCGATAGTATGTTATGCACCATGCCAAAAACTAACATCGGCGCGATGTATGAATTTCTGCTGAGGGAAAATTACAATCTTGAAGGAATGATGTTCAGTGTAAATAACCAGGATGTGGTGCTTTCAACATTTATATTTGACCAGTACCTAACATACGAAACAGGGCTCCAGACGCTGAAGATACTTTTTGTAAACGCTGATAAGTATGATAATATATTGATAGACCAGTACGGCGCGCAGAAAAGAATAACCGATGAAGTATAAAAACTGCTAACACCTGCTGAAGCAGGCTGGAATTACAGATTGAAGATTTCAGATTAAATTATAGTCCCGGTGAATGCATAGGGTCATCCCCGTTTAGATTTTATAAAGGGGAGAGAAAAGCCGTTGCCTCTAAAATCCTCTTTCAATCAATGCTTTTAAAACACGTCCTCCCTTTCGACTCTAAAAAGGGGGAATATAATCTTGAGTATTCGCTCATCCGTAATTATTCCAAAAACTATTTCTACAATAAATTATAAATGGGAGTTCCTGATTTTTATTTTGCAGCCTGACTTCACCTGACTTAATCCACGGAGTGGAGGAAGTTGACTGCACCTACAGTTCGCTTTTTGAAAGCCTGACGTTCTCTTTTTGAAAAGTTTGGCAGTATTTTGTTCTAAGCATTTTAAAACATAAATTCTTATTTTTGATGAGTTATTTTAAAATATTCTCTCTGTAAATCATGAAAAAGTACTTAACATATCTGCGCTTTTTATCATGCCTGCTTTGCATAATTATATTATCATCTCATTTGCTTGCCTGCACAAAAAAAAGTGATGAGCTTACACTTAAGGGTGATAAAATATCACAAAGCGATTCGCAGGGTAATATAAATAAAAAAGTTAATGAGCAGCCGCAAAGCGATAAGGTGTATTTCGGGATGTGGACAGGCAGCAGGCTTTTGATAGATGATTTCTACAAGTTTAATGAAAATGAGAACTTCAAAGGTGATACAACTGGCGAAGGCTATGGTAAGTACAGAGGTGATTTCAGAGATCTGCTGAAAAAATACGGTATGTTTGATGAGCAAAAGTCAGAATATTTCTTTGATGAGGCAAAGCCGGAGTTTTCGTCATTCACAACTTTTAAAAAAGGTGATAAGCTGTTTGTTTCCACCTCCAAAGGTGTTTATGCATGTGAGGTAAATGGTTTTGTAATTGATCTTAACTATGAAGTGGGCGCGGGGACTATATTCTATCCAACCCTTAACTTACCTTAGAATACCAAGCCCGAAGATAACGAGATCGTAGTATGTACATATTATAGTAACGCCGGATCAATAAACCGCAAAGGTGTTACAAATCAGCAGGTAATTGATGAGTTCAAAGCTTACCTCCTGCCAAAGTTAAAAGGAGTTATGACCTCAGAGAGAGTATTATGACCTCAGAGTATGATGATAAGGGAAATGCGAAGAGTGTGCCCTTGAGTAAACTTACAAATGACCCGATAAAATTATTTAACGGCAGCTTTACAGGCGCTGGTAAAGATGAATATTTAGTTAGCGCAATTGTGCAGAATGATTTCACTAATTTCACTTCACTTGTCTATATTTTGGATGGAAGCGGGAAGGTAATTACAGAAATTCAGCCGCTTGCGGTAAATAACTTCACTTTCAGCAAAGCTGATGGCATTATTGATATAAACGGTGATGGCATTATGGAAGTCATTACCGAAGACGGATATTACGAAGGCGGGGGTTATAATTTCCAGAAGTATATAAATGGAAAATTTGAAGTTATGACAACGGGGTTTGTGTTTGGAGTCTAGCGCAAATAGTGATATGGTGAGATAGTGATCCGGCTAAGCGGAGGCGTCCTGGATAAACCGGGACTGTTGAGAAGCGCAGAATGTGAAATGTCAAACGTAAATAATTTTATGCTTTTTGTAGAGACGTCTCGGCGGGCAGTCTGCATTGGGGGGAATTAAAAATTGATGAGATTGCTTCAACTGCTGAGGCGATAGCACAAAATATAAATTAATAGAATTTTATGGGAAGAATTTCAAGAAGACAGTTTATGAAGCTTACGGGGTCAACGGTTGCACTGGGTGCGCTGGGCTCTGCATTTCCGGGCATACTTCGCAATACGGATGTTGCAAACAACCTGGATAAATTTGACCATGTGGTTGTGCTGATGATGGAGAACCGATCATTTGATAACATTCTTGGCTATCTATACACACCACAGAATCCGCCGCCGCGGGGACAATCATTTGAAGGCGTGGCGTATCATGATCTATCTAATCCTGTGCCGCCGGGTGCTGATTCATCGCAGTTTGTAGATTCAGTGCATGTGTATCCTGATTCCGTTATGAATAATCCGAACCCTGACCCGGGTGAAGAGTATCCACACGTCAATACATCATTTTTCGGGACAGTACTGCCGGATTCAAACAGTCATTTAGATGCATGTGATATGGGGAGTCCATGGAACCTGCCTGCGACGCTGCCTTCACAATATCCGATGAATGGATTTTTAAAGGATTATATAAATAATTTTGTAGCAACACAGGGCAGAAATCCGACTTACAGTGAATATAAAATAATAATGAGCTGCTTTCCACCGCAGGTTGTGCCTGTATTAAGCAAGCTAGCGAAGGGTTTTGCGGTGGCTGATCACTGGCATTGCGCGGTACCAAGCCAGACATTCTGTAACCGGTCATTTTTGAACAGCGCACAATCGAACGGTTTTGTTACAAACTCCTGCCCAAGCTATACCAAGTGGCAAAATAATACCAGCGAAACAATTTTTGAAAGATTACAAAACCGGGGCTTCGGGTGGAAATTATATTTTGACCACCTTGATGTTCTGCCGATGAGTTTGATGATACACTTCAACGCGCTGAGGCAGTATGCGCACGATCATATTTGCAGCATGGATTCATTTTATAATGATTGCGCAAGCGGCAGGCTGCCTGAATATACCTTCATAGAGCCGAGAATGATATTTTTTCATAACGATGAACATCCGCCATCTCCGCTTGTTGGGAATAAATCATGGACAATATTTCCATCATCGGTAACTCCCGGTGAAAAGCTGATACACAAAGTTTATAATGCAATAAAGAATTCACACAGTTCTGTTGGCAATAACTGGCAGAACACACTGTTAATTATCACATATGATGAGGCAGGCGGAACGTTTGACCATGTGCAGCCACCGGCTGGTGTACCGCCGGGAGGAAGTGCGCCGGGTGAAATGGATTTTACTTTCAACAGGCTTGGGGTACGGGTGCCTGCTGTGCTGATCTCTGCATACATAAACAGCGGCACGGTTATAAATCAGAATTTAACGCATACATCTGTAATAAAAACGATGTCTGACAAATGGAGCCTTGGGCATTTGACTCAGCGGGATTTGAACTCGCCATCACTTGAAGGAATATTTAATCTTGATAAACCCCGCAATCCAACTGATTGGCCGGATACGACCCCAAGACAGGAAACCGTGCAGGGCGATAAAGATTTTTATCTCCAGAAACCGCTGACGGGTTTTCAAAGGGATTTTATCGGTCTGGCAAACGCGCTTGCTTATGGACAGGATTCACTGCCTGCGGGAATAAATACAGCAGGTGATGGTATTTCATTCTTAAAAGAAGCATTGAAAATACTAAAGGTTTCGTTTTCTTGTTAAACAAATTGTGATAAAAATAATTTTGAAAGAAGATATATGAAGAGTTCTATTTATATAAAGTTATTTTTTGCGCTGGCAGTACTTGTGAATTTATTTTCAGTGGAAATTTATTCACAAAGAATAAAATGGCTTGAGAGCTTTGAAGACGCGCCGGAATTCTACAATAACTGGAAAATTGTTAATAACGATAGCGGAGCTGCTGAAACTGAGCTTTATACAGGGTTCGATTTCTACCGGCTGGGTCCCCAAAGCGCTCAGGACGGCAATACATTTGTAAAGCTAAGCTTTGAAAGCATAAACCGTTATGACAGGATAGATGACTGGCTGATATCACCGAAGTTATTTGATATTCATTCAGGTGATACTCTTTCATTCTGGTGCGGAGCTATAGACAGGACGTTTAAGGATTCACTGAAAATTTATATATCAACAACGGGTAATAATACTACTGATTTTATATTGATAGATCAATTTAAAGTTGATGGACCGCTTGGAAGCTGGCATAAGAAGTCATATGACCTATCGGCATACAAGGGAAAGAACATTTATTTTGCGGTAAACTATTATATGGTATTGGCAGGTGCATTTGGCGCGTCATCAGATAATGTGTGGATAGATAATTTTAAACTGACGGGTAAGGGGTTTGCGGCATTGGTACCGGGAAGCTTTAATTTATACCAGAACTTTCCGAATCCGTTTAACCCGAGTACCGATATACAATTTGCGCTGCCGGTTGATGCGCGTGTTAAGCTGGAAATATATAATACCCTGGGTCAGCGGGTGATGAAGCCAGTTGATACGGAATATAAGAGCGGGGTTTATTCGATAACGATCAATGCGGGTGATCTTGCATCGGGGGTTTATTTTTACAGGCTTACAGCAGGTGATTTTATAGATGAGAAGAAGATGGTGTTGATAAAATAACGGAGTTATTTTTGAAACCCGGCTATGAAGGGCTGGTAAAGTGAGGACGTGAATCGTGAAATGTCAAATGTGAATCGACAAACGTGAAACTAGATACTTTAAATGTTAGAAAATAGATGTTAGATGCGAAGTGAAACACACCCCATCCGGCAACTGCCGGACACCCCTCTTAAGAGGGGAATTTCCGTTTCCGCAGAATCTCTTCACAGAAGGAATTTGCGAATGGGGTGATATTTTATAATATTTGGAATTAAAAACAAATAATGATTGTATCCTTCGCTACGCTCAGGATGACAAAGCGATTGCTTCAAGGTCATAATCTTTTGCTTTGATAATTTTGGCGGAGATGAAGTCGCCGGTGCGGAGGTAGAGACCGCCTTTGGTCCCCTCACGGGATTGCTTCGCTGACGCTCGCAAATAAACTTCGTTATCTACTTCGGGGCTGTCGAACTCTGTTCTGCCGATGAAGTAATCACCTTCCTTGCGGTCAATTAAAACTTTTAATGATTTGCCAACCAGTGTTTTATTGTGAGCAAGAGAAATTTTCTTCTGGGTTTTCATAATCTCATCTGCACGGAATTGCTTAACTTTTTGCGGAACATCATCGTTCAGTTTATATGCGTGAGTATTTTCTTCATGTGAGTATGTGAATACCCCCAGCCTTTCAAATTTTGTTTCGCTTACCCACTGCTTCATTTCCTCAAAATCATTTTCAGTTTCACCGGGATAACCTGTAATTAGTGTTGTGCGGATAGCGATGCCCGGAATTTTATATCGTATAGTGTTTACCAGATCAATTGTTCGCTTTTTAGTTGTTCCGCGACGCATGGATTTAAGCATGCTGTCAGAAATATGCTGAAGCGGCATATCGAGATATTTACAGATTTTGGGTTCAGCTGCAATTACATCAAGCGCATCCATCGGGAAGCCCTGTGGAAATGCATAGTGCAGGCGGATCCATTCAATGCCTTCAACATCGCATAATTTTTTAAGCAATTCTGCCAATACACGTTTTTTATTTAGATCGAGTCCATAGTAAGTTAAGTCCTGAGCAATTAAAATTAATTCCTTAACTCCCTGTCTGGCAAGATCTTTCGCCTGCTGAATAAGCCTATCCATTGGAATAGATATATGTTTACCGCGCATCAAAGGAATTGCGCAGAATGAACAAGGGCGATCACAGCCTTCTGATATTTTAAAGTAAGCATAGTGTAGCGGAGTTGTAAGCAAACGCTCGCCTATGAGTTCCTGTTTATAATCTGCATTAAGTGTTTTTAAAAGGCGGGTGAGGTCGCGGGTGCCGAAGTATTCATCAATATTTGGAATTTCTTTTTCAAGATCTGGTTTGTAGCGTTCCGAGAGGCAGCCTGTTACATAGACTTTTTCAACCAGTCCTTTTTCTTTTGCATCAGCCCAGTGTAAAATTGTGTTGATGGATTCCTGCTTGGCATTATCAATGAAGCCGCAAGTATTGATAATAACAATAGGCGCGTCTATGTTATCATCTTCGTGTGATACGGTGATATCATTTGCACGAAGCTGTCCCATAAGGATTTCGGAGTCATAAATATTTTTTGAACATCCTAATGTTATGACGTTTACTTTATTTTTTTTGAGTGATCGGGTTTTCAAATTGATATTTAACACCCCAAACTTAGTCTCTTCCTTATCCCGCTAAACAACCAAAGTCAGGAAAGTGCGGGACGGCTCCGAAGGAGCCCCTCGGAGCAAAAAACGCCGGGGAGATTTAGAGGGGTAAATTTTAAATAGAAAATTTATTTATTCACTAACACTATTATTGTACTTTAAAAATAAATCCCCGAAAAAAATCCACGGTGGATAATACTATTGTTTAATTGAAGCTATTAGAATCATCAAATTCTAACTCCCCCTTTTAAAAGAGGGACCAAAATCCAAGAAAGCAAAAATAAGTATATTTATATGGTGTTACGAGGAATTAAATTATCCTTACAGGCGTTAGTTATGATAGAATTACATATCAATTCAAAAAAGAATTCATAAAATTAGTAAATATCATTAAGATATGTTGCTGAAGTATCATAATATACCTATGCAGAAACGAATTGATACAATGCCAAATTAAATTAAAGTAATGCAATAACTAATTTTACGTAACAATGAAAACAAAAACAATTATACTGATGACTTCTATATATACAATGCTTAGCTTTTTTGGATGCAAACTGGTAAAATCAAAACCGGATAATATAATTATGGAAGATAAATATACATTTTACGAATTTTTAGCAGCAAATCCCAACGCGAATGTTAAATCAATTGACGGGAAGGATATTAATCTTTCGCAGTTCAAAGGTAAGAAAGTTTTAATTGTAAATGTCGCATCAGAGTGCGGATACACCCCCCAGTACAAAGATCTTGAATTGCTTTACGAAACATACAAAGATAATCTTGTGATACTTGGCTTCCCCGCAAATAATTTCGGGGGACAGGAGCCAGGCAGCAACGAAGAAATAAAAAAGTTCTGCACTTCCGAATACAGTGTAACATTCCCTATGTTCGAAAAAATATCTGTACTTGGTGATAATATGCACCCGCTATACAAGTGGCTTACGGGCAGAGATTTAAACGGATGGAACGAACAGGCGCCGAAGTGGAACTTCAACAAGTATTTACTTGATGAGAATGGAAATTTAATTAAATATTATTCCAGTGCAGTAAAGCCGATGGGAGACGAGATAGTTTCTATGCTGAAGTAAGAACACCGACCATCGCACCATAGTCGCGAATGCCCTCTCCAAAACTGCTATGCCATCAGGAGTGAGGGATAAAATATTCACGCAAAGCCGCAAAGCAAAAAAAACAGGGAGCTTAGGGCTCTTTTTTTATTTTTTCACAGAATTAATTTGGAAATCCTTTTCGGAAAACTGTTCATTGTGTATTTACACACCCCTTCTTTCGCTTCGCGATAGCCACATCTCTATTCCGTAAAGCGGGACGCGCAAAACGCTGAGGGGAATAATTCTAATCATGTAGCAGGCGTGATTTGTTCGCCTTATATTATATCGTCCGGTAAGCTATGATGCCAACATTATAAAACCACCCCGCATATAAGTATCATATCTGTAGTTAATTGCTTCACCAATCAACCTACTTGCCTAAATCACCCCCACTATATCTCCTCCTTAAAGTGAGAGACTTTATGAGGGTCTTTGCCCGCAAAACCCGTACCCTCAGCCTAACTCTCATACCTATATCACAATTAGCTGAAATTAGCCAAAAAACGCCATTCAAGAAAATGCGAAGCATTTTCGCAGTCCCGCCTTGGCGGGATCAAAAACAGTATTTTAAGCACTTAAATCGCATTTTTTGATGAAAAATCAAATATTTTGAAAATCATATATCTAAAAACCAAAAAAGTTTACTTTTTTTAATTTTTTTCAATAAAAAAGTGGTTTGCTACATGCATTATTTGCTTAACAGATAGCTAACATAGGCGTAACTAATGTGAAATAATCGACCCTCCACACCGGTTTTGTTCCTTGACTTTGTGATGAAATTCAGGTACTTTTGTAACCCTGATTAATTATACCTGATTCAAAACAATCACACTAAGTATAATTACGTTCTTTCAACAATTTTAACACGCAAACATAATAAGTTTGTGTGCGTAATTTCTTCTTGAGTTTCATCAACTATCCGAGCAATCGGATTAAAAAAAATCAAACTCCAAAGTATTAAAAAAAATTTACTACGGAGAGTTTGATCCTGGCTCAGGACGAACGTTGGCGGCGTGCTTAATACATGCAAGTCAACTGAAGCACCGGTAGTAATACTGGTGTGGAGGTGGCGCACGGGTGAGTAACACGTAGGTAATCTGCCTTCAGGTCTGACATAACCCCGAGAAATCGGGGCTAATAGCAGATGATGCAGCGGCTTGACATCAAGACAGTTGTTAAAGCTTCGGCGCCTGAAGATGAGCCTGCGTCTGATTAGCTAGTTGGCGGAGTAATAGCCCACCAAGGCTTCGATCAGTAGCTGGTCTGAGAGGATGATCAGCCACACTGGAACTGAGACACGGTCCAGACTCCTACGGGAGGCAGCAGTAAGGAATATTGCTCAATGGGAGAAATCCTGAAGCAGCAACGCCGCGTGAAGGATGAAGGGCTTTTGCTCGTAAACTTCTGTAGCGAGGGAAAAAATTTCCACTCTGTGGAATTTGATGGTACCTCGAAAGTAAGCCCCGGCTAACTACGTGCCAGCAGCCGCGGTAATACGTAGGGGGCAAACGTTGTCCGGATTTACTGGGTGTAAAGGGTGCTCAGGCGGTTTTGTAAGTCAGAAGTGAAATCCTAGAGCTTAACTCTGGAACTGCTTTTGATACTGCAAGGCTTGAATGTGGAAGAGGAGGATGGAATTTCTGGTGTAGCAGTGAAATGCGTAGATATCAGAAAGAACACCAGTGGCGAAGGCGGTCCTCTGGTCCACTATTGACGCTAAAGCACGAAAGCGTGGGGAGCAAACAGGATTAGATACCCTGGTAGTCCACGCCTTAAACGATGAATACTAGACGTTGGGGTTAAACTCAGTGTCGCAGCTAACGCATTAAGTATTCCACCTGGGGAGTACGATCGCAAGGTTGAAACTCAAAGGAATTGACGGGGGCCCGCACAAGCAGTGGAGCATGTGGTTCAATTCGATGCAACGCGAAGAACCTTACCTAGGCTTGACATGCTAGCTAAAGCCGATGAAAGTCGGTGTTCCGCAAGGAGAGCTAGTACAGATGCTGCATGGCTGTCGTCAGCTCGTGCCGTGAGGTGTTGGGTTAAGTCCCGCAACGAGCGCAACCCCTGTTCTTAGTTGCCACCGGGTAATGCCGAGCACTCTAAGAGGACTGCCTACGCAAGTAGTGAGGAAGGTGGGGATGACGTCAAGTCCGCATGGCTCTTACGCCTAGGGCCACACACGTGCTACAATGGCCACTACAAAGGGTTGCAATACCGCGAGGTGGAGCTAATCCCTAAAAAGTGGTCTCAGTTCGGATTGGAGTCTGAAACTCGACTCCATGAAGCTGGAATTGCTAGTAATCGCGCATCAGCACGGCGCGGTGAATACGTTCCCGGGCCTTGTACACACCGCCCGTCAAGCCATGGAAGTTGGGGGTACCCGAAGTCGCCTTTAATAAGCGCCGAAGGTAAAACCAGTGACTAGGGCTAAGTCGTAACAAGGTAGCCGTACCGGAAGGTGCGGCTGGATCACCTCCTTTCTAAACAGATTCGATTTGAGAAAAACCAAGTTGATTTACGCACACATTTAATTTTATAAGGTCTTCCCTGTAACAAGGGGTTACAACCCCTTGTTCGGAGGAGTC
>JAYTUN010000128.1:0-5848 GCA_043744495.1 Ignavibacteria bacterium | reverse complement strand
AAGTGAGAAGTGCTGCAAATGCTGCAAGATAGCAAACTGCACCTGTCCAGTATGAAGCTGATATTCCATAGTTCATTGCAATTATTATTGATATTACTGTTGCCAAAACAGACATAACACCATTAATGCCCCATAGCCAGGGAGTTATACCGGGAGACTTTTCTCCGGCAAGTTTCATACCAATAGGGAATGCCATTCCTAGGAATAATCCCATTGGGAACAAGGTTGCTACCGATACAAGTATCCTTACCTCAGTTGAATACTCTCTGAATGTATGTATAATATATGGAGTGAAAATTCCGAATAGAATTAATATTCCAAGCAGAATGACAAATCTTTTCCTGCTCTTAGTTGCAATATTTTTATTATTAGCCCCGCTTAAATAACTGCCAATACCGCTTGAAAGTAGCATAGTGAATAACGCAGTTGCTATACTATAAGTGGGATGTCCAAGGAAAATATTTAGTCTTTGTATCTGAGATATTTCTATAAGCATAAACCCCATACCTATTGCCATAAAGAACAGGAAGTATGCTTTTATTCCTTTAAGCGAAACTTTCTTTGATGTTAACTTTAAAGGCAGCACTATGCATAATATTGATAGTCCAGCCATTGTGCCGGCAAGTGTAAGAAGTATGAATATTGCTTTTGCATTAAAACCCATATCCCACCCTTTCCAAAGTGCAGGATGGAACAAGTCGGTAATGTTCATGTAATGGAAAAAGAACGGTTTATCATCATTTGGAGAAGTAATATCTATCGGGAAGTATTTGGTAAAATTATCTCTTGTTCCTTCTGTGGTTAACTGAACAAAAACAGAATCAGTTGTTTTTTCAGGAGAAATAATTTTTTCAAACTCAAAAGTTTTGCAAAGACTGTCAACCATTTTTATATCTTTTTGGGGAAAAGGCGACCTGCTTATTAAGAGAGTTCCTGTACCACTTCTATCTTGGAGGCGCTCCTGCTGCTGGCATTTAATAAGCATTACATGTCCACGAATATCTTTAACGCCTGAATCTTTCAAAACATCAGCGGTAATATTCATAAGCCTGTAATGCTCAATGGGTTTTGCACGGTAAAACCTTGTTACAGTTAATATTCCATCCGGTTTAAGCCTGCTAAAGAAAAGCTTCCATGTTTCAACCGTATATAATGCATTTTCAGTAAGCACAAATGCTCCTGATGCGGCGGCTGTCCAATTATCTATAACAGAAACCTGGATTATATCAAACTTCCTTGAGCTGTCCATCCTTTGAATATAGCTTCTTGCTTCATCGCCAACAAACTCAACATTGGGATATTTATCAAGGTGTCCGGTGAAATTGCCAAAATCACCATTGATGGCATTGAGCATATCCTTATTTATTTCAATGCCCACTATGTTTTTTTGGTCAAAAGCAAGCGAGGAAAGCACATCACGTCCTGCACCGCTGCCAATTATCATTACATCACCATTTGGTCTTAAATAATGCACGAGATTTGATACATCATACTTGAGATGAAAAAGCTCAGAAGTATCACCGTTAAAATGAGAAAGTACTGTGGTAGAATGGGCATCAACATTCAGCATAAGCTGCCTTATTTTTCTCGAGCGGTCATATTTATTGCTTAAGCCCCATCCAAATGGTATTTCATACTTGGTGGAATCGCCATCTATACTAACCCGCGAAAAAGAATTCCATTTTTCATATAACGGTTTTTCAGTCCATTCACCCCTAATCCAGAAAAGTCTTAAAATAGGTTCATGTTTCTGAACTAAAACAGTATGAAAAATTGAAAATGATGCAATAACAATTGAGTATATTACAATTCCTTTGCCAAGAGATGTTCTTTTTTCAGTATCCCTGTAAAAGAAAAAAGCGGCAAGTGCTGAAAAAAATGCTGTAATGAAAACACCTGTTGGACCGCCTGATGTGTTTAACACCAGTACAACAATTATGCATCCAAGTGATGCGCCTATAAGATCAGCTGCATAAAGCTTATTAACCGACGAAGGGAACCTTGTAAGAAGCAGCGAAACGCATATACCGCTGAAAACAAAAGGAACAGAAATTTCTGCATAAGTAAATACTGTTACTGCAATACCTATTATGGAGATTCCATGAATAAATGGTATAAATAAATGTATTAAAAAGCTAAGTATGGTTGCAATGCTGAAGTATAATGCCTGTTGAGTAAGTATTAAATTTATTTTTTCTTGAGGGAATTTATGCGGGAATATGTAAACAATTATTGCTCCTACTGTCATGCCAAACATTGCAAGCGATATTGCCATGAACGCAAAATGGTAACCCATTGTAACGCTGAAAATTCTTGTTAGCAGAATTTGATACATTAATGTAGAAAGAGCTACAAGAAATATTCCGATATATTTGTTACGTGAAACTCCGATTGATTGAGTAGAATTATGAGCTAAATTCATTATTTATTTACAATTAAGTACTCAAGATATAAGAGTAATAAGTTAAATTAAATGTAAAAATTAATGGAAATTGAGCCAAAATAAACTTATTTACTCACATTACGCAAAAGTCAGAAGGACTGAAATTATTATAGAAATCATATAAATTTTCGTTTCAAAATCCCGAAGGGATGATATTATTACTTCACACTTTCAGGGTTTAGTTTTATAATGGATAACTCTTATCTATAATCATAACGAGGGTGTCTCAAAAGTCATTATTTAATTGTTTAGAAGCTAAGCAAGATTGCAGTATAACTTAATTTAGTTGAATTTATGAGATTGCTTCGTCGCTCCGCTCCTCGCAAAAGTATTTTTGAGACAGCCTCTACTACGTAAGTTGCGTAAGGTGAGTTATTTAAGCAATACAAGTTTTTTAGTATTTGAGTATTTCCCGCTTGTTAAAGAATAAAAATAAACCCCGCTTGAATAGTTTTCGGCATCCCATTCAACTTCATAAGTGCCGGGTTTAAGTTCTTCGTTTACAAGAAGAGCAACTTCTCTTCCAAGAGCGTCATATATTTTAAGTAACACACCCCGTCCGGCTTCGCCGGACACCCCTCTCGAGAGGGGAATATTGAATCGGATCTTTGTTACCGGGTTAAACGGATTTGGGTAATTCTGGAACAGCTCAAACTTTGTCGGGATTTCATTGCTTATTGGATGAATACCAATAGGCACACAAGTTCTGAAATCATTGTAATAATATTTCAGTGCTGAATCTGATAAAGATTGTAATGCACACACATTCTGTAGATTATTTCCGCCGTCACGGGTTATCATATAGCTCATTACAATAATTTGTGTATCACCGGAGTTCATAGTTACCGGACCCATATTAGAAATTCCGCGTTTATCACCCTGAGTACTATCATACCAGCCTGTTCTAGTGCAGGCATCGCCTGAATATCTGAATGAAGTCGGTCTTCCAGTGACCCAGTTTATGAGACTATTTCCACAACCATCAGTACCTCTCATAAAATTATAAGCATTAATTGCTATATCAGGGTCACTTGAGCATTCATTTCCTCCGCCAACGAATCTGTTGAAACCTGATAGTCCTGTCATTTTGTATCCTATCAATGTATCGTAAGGAAGCTTTGCCGTATCAGAATTGATTCCTGTATATCTTAAAGGTGACTGCAGGAAACGCATACCAAAAGCAGGAGGGTTAACACCATAATCAGGGTCATTATTATCAAAATTGTATTGATAAACTAAATTTCTAACAGTATCACATCCAATAGCATCATCTGATGATTCACCTAAATCTGGATCATTTGCCATGGATACAAAAGTACTATCCCAGTTTAAAGCACTCTTATTAATAATACGGTATTTCACAAAATACATATCACGTAAAGGAAAGCAATTAAACATATAATTTATTTGTTGAATCTCAACTCCAAGGGGAACTGTTCCTCCCGGTAAAGATAATTCTGAGATATGCTGATTGTTAGTGCAATTTGTATAATCCATGTAAACCATGAACAATAATTCTTCAGGTCTTGCTGTCATCCCATTGCCTATGCCAGGCCTGTCGCCATTCAATGCAGGCTGGTAGCCGGGAATACCATTTACTTCAAGATATGGAGCGCCTTTAGCCACTGGCCAGCTTGCCCATGAATCGTAATTGAATGTATATTGCCTGCCACCGGCAATTTTATTTCTTGTGCCACCATTAAACAAGGAGGGATCAGTAAGCTGAACATAATAACCACGCCATGATGGATCACTGCAAACTGAAGAAGGCGGAACTTGCCCGATAACTGGAATATTGCCGGGTGAGTAATGAGAATTATAAAACGATGCAGCAAGACGAAGCTCGCGCTGCGGACCAACTTTTGCCCCTATCCAAATTCCTGAAGCATATACAGCCGTTAATCTTTGTGGAGCTGTTACCGGCCATATAAATCCTGCTGTACTGCCTGTAAATGTAACCTTATCGTAGTTAAATATTCCATTGGTGGCAAATACAGAATTTATGTTATTACCCTGCATAAAAACATGCTGAACAGGTGGGAGGTCTTGGGAAAAGTTTATTGATGCTGCTATCAATAAAATAATAGGGTATAAAATGGAATTTTTCATATCTTTTTTTTAAAACATAGCTAAAATTTACGGAATTGTCAATAAACAAATGAGAAATTATTAATTTAGGGGTTTTGGGGGAATTTTTGGTTTTTCCAGATTATATTACTCGTGCCACGAAACTAGTATATTTTAAGATTACGAATTACAAACTTCAGATTTTTCTTTATAGATTATTCTGGTATGTATTCTTGGCACGAGGGCATTATTGGGCTATACTAAACCTGCTTTTTCCTAACAAATCCAAAGTAATTTATCCAAAAAGTAACAGATATTATTGCCAGCACTGCTATAATTGTTGTGAGCATGCTTTTATAAACAAATAGTTGCAGCATTACTATCACTATTCCAAATAGAAAGGGGTAAAGGATTGAGGTCATTCTTTGAAGTGAATTTATCAGTGTGTTTTCCTTTGTGAATGGTAAACTGCGGCTGAAAAAATTATATATAGAGTTATACAAATTTGCCGCCGCAAAAATAAATACTGTGTGAAGTGCAGCCTGGTGCAGTGGAATTTTAAAAATAAAAATTATTCCAAGTCCAATACAAGTAGGTATCAGCAGGTAAACAATAAAAAATTTTCTGAAGCCGTTTTTAAAATTTCTGAGCGATGAAACAGGATATGAATCATATATCCACGATACACCCGTGTAGTTTGTCACCTTAACACCAATAATTGCCATGTTTAATACAATCAGCACACAAAGCATCAATGATATATGAAATACAGGTTTTATCTCAAAGTAATTTTTATCAAATGGAGCGGGGAGCTGGTTTGTTATCAAAGCAAATATAGCAAGTCCTATTGGAATAATTATCATCGGCAGTATCGCAAGCCTTACGGTTTTATCTTTGTAAAATAGTGTCCTTATCAAACCGAATGAAGAACGCTCAGTATTATTGCGCAAATATATGTTTTGTATGAAGTCGCTTATCATTGCAAAGATGAAGAACCTGTTTTTGCTTTTAATTCCTTCTCCAAGCACCCTTGAGTTAACGAATTTATCCCTGATATGCATATAGTTTTCATCAAGGTAAATTTTTACGCTGTAATAGCTTAGTATAGTTATTACAACAGGTAAAGCAAGTTTTACTATCAAGCCAACTTCAAGCAGGTATTGATTCCTTGTGGTAAGGAAAGCAAACCATGCCTGCGGGAAGTAATCAATCAATCCTTTTGACTGCAAAGCGGCAATATACCCGTTCACACTGCTTCCGGGTTTGCCTGTTATGCCAAATGAAACGAACTGGTAAGCCATAATTAAAAGCAGTATCATACCCAACTGAAATAACATA
>JAYTUN010000127.1:0-22525 GCA_043744495.1 Ignavibacteria bacterium | reverse complement strand
TTGACAAAAATAAGAAAAACTTGATTTTTAAACCGATGATTATCAATGTATTAAAAATTGCAATTTTTGAATAAAACATCAATTTTGACTTATTAGAGTGGACTCGAAATTATATTAGTTTATAAAACACCTTACGCAAAAACCATTCACTTCTTTCCTCCGAAGGAGTCCTTCGGACAAACTCATCCTCGCGCTTTGCCCGCCTATGGTGTGGAATGGGGGATTGGAAAGCATTTTACATGCTAAGCTCCGTTTGGCAACCACCTGACGAGGGTTGTGCAGAGCATGTTTCGCGTAAAGCTGTTGCTACCCGCCACAGGCGGGTTGCAACAGGGGCAATTATGGAAACCATGCTGTGCAAAGAATGATGCGAAGCATGCTGTGCATAAAGTTTAAAAATTATATTACATGATTCTTATGTGTTTTTATTTGCTATGTGAAAGGTGAGTTTATTATATAAATAAATACATTATATTTGTAAAAGTGCAGTTTTATCAGATTTTATGCATTTTATTTGAAACTTTTTTTTTGTTAATTGTATAATAAATATTCTGTTTTATAAATATATAGAAAGGGTCAAAATGACTAGATTTAAATTGTTTTTGGGATTTTTTGCATTACTTTTTGTTTTAGGATTAACAACCGGCATTAAAGCACAGAACGGTCCTGCAATGTATTTCTGTGAAAGTTATGTATCGGGTACAGGTGAAAAGTCTATCAGTGATAGGTTTTATACCGGTAAGATAACAGTAATGGTAAAATGCGACTATGCTTTAGGATTAAGAGATTGCTCAATTCAGTTAGATAAATACAATGGTTATACTTTTGATTATTTCAAAAAAGTTGATTTTGATATATCACCAGATATGAAATATCTCTATTTTGAGTCAAACGATTTAAGAGTAGATTCACCTGGAATTTACAGATGCTTCCTTCTTGATAGTAAGAAAAACACTATAGCAAGCGCTTTGGTTGAATTTATAAGATAAGCACTCTGCATAAAAATTTAAAAAAAAGGGAGGTTATCTAAAACCTCCCTTTTTTATTTTCCTCAAAATTACCTGACCGGCAGCAATACAAAAATTGTGAGATCCCATAAAGCATGAGATATCAATCCGGGCCAAACCGACTTATACTTTTTAAACATCCATCCCCAGAACAAACCGCAAATAAGAGCAGCCATAAACAGCATAAAATTCATAGCAACAATATGCACTCCGCCATAAATAAGTGAAGCAACTATCCACCCTTTATTATCACCAAATTTTTCAGCAAGTGTATCCTGCACAAACCCGCGCCAGAAAATTTCTTCTGCTGGACCAATAATGAACAATAGTAGCAACCCTATAAACGCGGGATCAAGCAGGGATTTATTATTGTAAACTCCTACAACCTGTCTATCCGCAAATGGAAGGATAAGTTTTGAAATTATATCACCTGTATAAAAGACAAAGTAAAGTAATGCAGCAGATAATATACCAATAAGAATATATTTAGGTTCAAAGAAATAAAGCCTGTAGTTGATCGCTTCACCATTTCTGTGGTTAAAATACAAGCCAAGCCCTGCAAGCAGCGAAGCTGCAATTGTCATTTCAAGCCAGAAGTTAAATGTTTTGAAGACAAACATTTCAAGCCAGAATACACAGGCAATTACAATAAGAAAAATTAACGGTTTTATTCTATTTGACATTGCTGTATTAGTTAATTTTTTAAATAAATAAATTATGCAATTTTGATCAATTCCATTGATTCCCTGTAATTGGTTAGGAAATGCTCGCGGATATTGGAGTTATGATAACTTCTAAGCTCAGGATCTTCTTCAACAACTTTAAATGCTGATTCCCTTGCTTTTTCTATTAAGTTTACATCTTTTACTAAATCGGCAGCAGAAAATTTTAGCTCACCTGATTGCCTGATACCGAAAAACTCACCCGGACCGCGAAGCTTCATATCGGTTTCCGATATTTTAAATCCATCGTTAGTTTCCGTCATAATTTTTAATCTTTCAGCAGAAATTTCGCCCGTTTTATCAGCCATTAAGATACAATATGACTGGTCAGCACCTCTGCCAACCCTGCCGCGAAGCTGGTGAAGCTGGGATAACCCAAAACGCTGAGCCTCTTCTATAAGCATTATGGTTGCATTGGGTATATCAATTCCAACTTCTATTACAGTAGTGGCAACAAGTATATCAAGTTTTTTATCTTTGAATGCTTCAATCGTTTCGTCAATTTCATTCCATGGAATTCTTCCATGAACAAGACCTACTTTTAGTTCAGGGAAAATTTCTTTCCGTAAAATATCGTAATGCTGTACTGCTGATTTCAAGTCAAGCTTTTCTGATTCTTCAATTATAGGATAAACAATATAAGCCTGCCTGCCTTTGGATATTTCATCCCGGATGAATTTATACACTTTTATTCTGTCAAACTCAGTTCTTAAAGCTGTTTTAATGCTTTTACGGTTTTTGGGAAGCTCATCAATTACTGATACATCAAGGTCTCCGTAAACAGTAAGTGAAAGGGTTCTTGGAATGGGAGTTGCTGTCATGACTAGGACATCGGGATTATTTCCTTTTGCTCTAAGCTTTGCCCGCTGCATAACACCAAATTTATGCTGTTCATCAATTACGGTAAAACCAAGTGCTTTAAATTCAACCCCGCTCTGTATTAACGCATGTGTCCCAATAACAACCTGTGCTTTTCCATTTTTTATTTCTTCAAGTATTGTTTCTCTAAGTTTCTTTTTCTGCCCGCCAACAAGTAACACAGAATTAACTCCAAGCTTCTCAAAATAAAATTTCAGGGTTTTGTAATGCTGCTCTGCAAGTATTTCAGTAGGACACATAAAAGCAGCCTGGTAATTATTTTCTATTGACACTAAAATACAGAATACGGCAACAATTGTTTTTCCGCTGCCAACATCACCCTGCAGCAGCCTGTTCATAGGCTTTTTGGAGCGCATATCGCCCAGTATTTCTTTAATTACTTTTTTTTGCGCGCCGGTTAGCTCAAAACCCAGATGCTCTTTAAAAAGTTTTTCAAAACGCTCGCCAATTTTTTCAAACTTAATGCCGTTTTCTCCGGCTTGGGCAGAGCGTTTTCTTAATGCCATAACAAGCTGAAGGAAGAACAGCTCTTCAAAGGCGAGTGATTGTCTTGTTATTTCAATATCTTCCTGTGAGCGCGGGTAGTGTGTACGCAAAACAGCAGTTTTATGGTCAAGGAGGTCATTAGCAATTCTGACAGGTTCACTTAAAACTTCATTAATATCTTCGGAAGAATTTTTAAGTGCGTTGAAAATTATTTTTGTGAGGTTAAGAGGCTTTATCCAGGTTTTCCTCAGTTCTTCTGATAAAATGTAAATTGGAATTAATGGGAATTTAAGCATTTCTTCATCGCCGGGTTCAAGTTTCTTATGGTCTCTGATATCAAACTTAAGATTTCTTTCGTAAGCATTGTATGTTACTTTTCCCCAAAAGATATACTCATCACCAATTTTAAACTGTTTTTCCCTGTAAAAAGTATTGCCCCACATCAAGGATTCTATGCTTGCTGTGCCGTCAAATATCACAATTTTTGTCGGGTGGTTAGGCTTAAATGGCAGGTATTTATCAATAATTTTTCCCCGGATTAAAATATTCTGATCAGGATACTTCGCAAGGCTTCGGATAGTTGTATTGACCAGGTATATCCTTGGATATACTGAAAGGAGGTCAGAGGAATATTTCAGACCAAGTTTTTCAAAAGCTTCGGCTCTTTTAGGTCCAACGCCTTTTATATACGCTATTTCTGTTTTTCTTACAGTGGGCAAGTGCTTATTATTTCTACAAATATAACAATTTATGTTAAAAATATCTGAGATTTAATATTTCATATGTACAATAATAATAAGTTACTGAAGTTACGCAAAACACATAAAACCATCGTTTTTGTCATTCCGAACTTGTTTCGGAATCTCGTTTTTAAGCGATTTTTAGATGTTGAAACAAGTTCAGCATGACAGTTGCGTAACTTCAGTAAGTTAATTTGTTCGGTTTTTTCCATATCTCTATATCTATATTTTTGTTATTTTCGTACTTATAATACTAATATTATGAAGAAAAATAATTTTGCTTTAATAGGCGCCGGCGGCTTTGTTGCTCCAAGACATTTAAGAGCGATAAGGGATAACGACCAAAAGCTGCTTGCTATACTTGACCCGAATGATTCAGTAGGAGTAATTGATTCATATTTTCCTGACGCTTCTTTTTTTACGGAGTTTGAAAGGTTTGACCGCCATTGTGAAAAACTTCGCAGGCAAGGTGAGGATAAAAGGATAGAGTATGTAAGTATTTGCTCACCTAATTACCTACACGATGCACATATACGCTTTGCTTTAAGGGCAGATGCAAACGCAATTTGCGAAAAACCGCTGGTGTTAAATCCATGGAACGCTGATGCGCTGAAATCACTTGAGAAAGAAACAGGCAGAGAAGTATATACAATTCTTCAATTGAGGCTGCACCCATCTATAATTGAATTAAAGAAAAAAATTGAAGCTGAGAAAAGCAAAAAGAAATATGATATTGTTTTAACATACATAACGCCGCGCGGCAAATGGTATCATTATTCATGGAAAGGTGATATGCTTAAATCAGGCGGAATTGCAACAAATATCGGTATCCATTTCTTTGATATGCTTACCTGGATATTCGGGAAAGCTAAATCTAATATCCTGCATTATTATAAAGAAGATAAGGCGGGCGGGGTAGTAGAGCTTGAAAATGCAAATGTTAAATGGTTCCTTTCTATTGATAAGAATGATCTTAAAGAAGGTGATAAAACATTCCGCTCTATAACTATTAATGCTGAAGAAATAGAGTTTTCAGAAGGATTTACCGAACTTCATACGGAAAGTTATACAGAAATACTTAAAGGAAACGGTTTCAGGATAGATGAGGCTATGCCTTCAATTGAGGCTGTATATGAGATAAGAACTTCTACACCGGTAGGTTTAAAAGGAGATTACCATCCTTTTTTAAATAAAATAAAGTAAATAATAATAATAAATTTAATGCAGAAAAAACAAATTAAAAACTCTTCTGTTAGAGATATCCCACTTAAAGATTTCTTCAAAAATCCTGAAAAGACCTCATACCAAATATCGCCAAACGGAAAATATATTTCATACTTAGCGCCGTTTAATGACAGGCTCAATATACATATACAGGAAATTAGTTCAGAAAGCTCTAGCAGAATAACAGGTGTATATGACCGTGATATTGCAGCATATTTTTGGGGTAATGATCAAACTATTCTGTATTTAAAAGATAATGCCGGTGATGAAAATTACCATTTTTATTCAGTTGGGATAGACGGAAGTAATAATAAAGACCTAACACCATTTGAGAATGTACGTGCAAATCTTGTTGATGAGCTCGAGGATCTTGATTCTGAAATGCTGATTGAAATGAATAAAAGGAATCCCGAGATATTTGATGTTTACAGACTTAACTTCGAAACCGGTGAGATGAAAATGACTGCTGAAAATCCCGGGAATATTTCAAGATGGGTAACAGATCACGAAGGTAAAATCAGGGCGGCGGTAACAACAGACGGAGTAAATAACAGTTTAATGTACAGGGATATTGAATCTGAGCCATTTAAAACAGTATTTACAGCTAATTTTAAAGAAAACATAGTGCCGTTATTCTTTACTTTTGACAATAAATACTTATATGCATCATCCAATATAGGCAGGGATAAAAGCGCAATAGTTATGTATGATATTAAAAATGCAAAGGAACTTGAGTTATTATTTCAGCATCCGGAAGTTGATGTATCAGCGCTTAGTTATTCAAAGAAAAGGAAGGTTTTAACAGCAATCTCATATCACACTTCAAAAAGAGAAAGAGTATTTCTTGATGATGAAATAAAAAATATCTTTAAAGCGCTGGAAAAGGAACTTGGTGATTATGAAATTTTCATAATGGATACTGATGACAATGAAGAGAAATTTATGATAAGGACATATAGTGACCGCTCATTAGGAGCTAATTATATATATGATAAAACAATCGGCAAGCTCGAAAAAATTTCGGATGTGAGCCCCTGGATAAATGAAGACGAGATGTCTGAAATGAAACCCATAACATATGTATCAAAAGACGGCTTGACAATAAATGGTTACTTAAGTCTTCCTATTGGAGTTGAATCAAAAAATCTGCCGGTAGTTATAAATGTGCATGGCGGTCCGTGGGCAAGAGATCAGTGGGGATATAACCCCGAAGTACAGTTTTTAGTTAACCGGGGTTATGCTGTTTTGCAAATGAATTTCAGAGGTTCAGTTGGATACGGGCGGAAATTCTGGGAATCTTCGTTTAAGCAGTGGGGAAAAACTATGCAGGATGATATTACAGATGGGGTTAACTGGCTGATTGATGAAGGAATAGCTGACCCGAAACGAATTGCAATTTATGGCGGAAGCTATGGCGGGTATGCTACGCTTGCTGGACTTACATTTACCCCGGATATATATGCCGCCGGTGTTGATTACGTAGGTGTATCTAACCTGTTTACATTCATGAATTCAATACCACCATACTGGAAGCCATATCTTGAAATGCTTTATGAGATGGTCGGTAATCCGGAAACTGATAAAGAGTTATTGACAGAAGCCTCTCCGGTATTCCATGTAGATAAAATAAAAGCTCCGCTTTTTGTGGCACAGGGCAAAATGGATCCAAGAGTGAATATAAACGAATCAGACCAGATGGTGGAAGCTTTGAAGAAACGGGGAATTGAAGTTCCGTATATGGTAAAAGATAACGAAGGTCACGGATTCCATAATGAAGAGAACAGGTTCGATTTTTATGAAGCGATGGAAAAATTTCTTGCAAAACATTTGCTAAATTAAGTAGATTGATTATAAGCTTCTTTTACTCTTTTATGTTCAGGTAAAATATCATTTAACCCTGTTTATAAAAATACATTTTCTATATCTTTACATTACATAATGAATAATTTCCTCATATACCGATCATCGGCGGGCTCAGGCAAGACTTATACTCTTGTTAAAGAATATCTAAAGCTTGTTTTAAACGGGGCTGAAACGGATAGCTTTCGGAATGTGCTTGCGGTTACATTTACAAATAAATCTGCAAGTGAAATGAAACAGCGTATAATAAGCGCTTTGGTAAAGCTTTCTGGAGGTGAAGATGATGATCTTAAAAATAAGCTAATTGCCGAAGGTGTAAAAGGAAATATTGAGCTTATTTCAAAACAGGTGCTTCAGAACATACTGCATAAATACTCTTACTTTTCGGTTTCAACAATAGATAGCTTCTTCCATAAAGTAATAAGGTCATTTGCTAAGGAGCTTAAACTTCAGCTTGGCTATAATATAGAGCTTGACCAGCACGAAGTTCTTAACAAAATTACCGATAAATTGCTTGATGATACGGGAGTAGATGATGAGCTTACAAAATTTATTGAAGCTTATATTTATTACAGTATAGATGATGAAAAAGGCTGGAACATAGACCTTAAAATAAAAGATATTGCCAGGGAAATATTCACTGAAAGGTACTGGATAAAAACGGGAATAGGAAACGACCTGCTTGAAAGCCGTGCGAAGCTGAATGAATTTATTGGAATGCTTTTTGCTATAAAAAATGAGTTTGAAAGCAGAATGAAGCTCATTGCTGAAGATGCAGCTAAGCTGCTTAAACATTACAGACTCACAATGGAAGATTTTCCATTCAAAAAAGCGGGATTTATGAATTACCTTATTAATAAAATTGTAAAAGGAGATTTTGAACCGGGTGTAAGGGCAAGGGATGCTGCAGGTGATATTAAAAAATTTTCCAACAAAAGCACACCACCGGAAGTGATGAAGGCTGCCGAAGGTGGTCTGTTTGACCTTTTGAACTCAGCAGTAGATAACTATGATAAAAATTTCATTAGGTATAATTCTGCTGTACAGTTAATTAAAACCATTTATATCACCGGAATTTTTAAAGACTTGCTCGAAAAGTTAAAGCAGTACAGGGATGAAAATAAATTGTTGATGATATCTGATGTTAATAACCTGCTTTTGAGCGTGATATCAGGCGAAAGCAGTCCGTTTGTATATGAAAAGATCGGCACCTACTATAAAAACTTCTTAATTGATGAATTTCAGGATACATCAACATTTCAGTGGCGCAACTTTAAGCCGCTGATAGAAAATTCATTAAGCGAAAACAATGCCTCTATTATAGTAGGTGATGTGAAGCAATCAATTTACCGCTGGCGCAACGGCAACATGAAACTGCTGCTTGAAGAGGTACAGCTTGACCTTGCACTTTTCAGCACGGAAATTAAGGAAGAAACATTAAATAAAAACTTTCGCAGCAAAAAGGAAATAATTGAGTTCAATAATCACTTCTTTAAAAAAGCATCAGAGCTATCCGCAGAGCATGCCCCTGAAGGTACAGGCAGCGTAATACTGAAAGCATATAATGAAGCCGCACAAATACCCAGCAGGAATGATGAGGGGGGCTATGTTAACGTTTCATTTTATAGAAATGATAAGGAAGCGGAAGTATCATCAAGAGAGATAGCCATACAAAGCGCTATCAGAGAGATGAAAGCTTTATTAAAAGCCGGTTACAGGCAGAAGGATATAATGGTGCTGGTAAGGAATAATTCCGGCGCGATGGAAGCAGCACATGCCATTATTGACGCAAGGTTAAAGGTTATTTCAAGCGACTCTTTGCTGTTAACAAACTCTCCAAAAGTCAGGTTGCTGATAAACCTGTTCAAATATATTACCGATAAAAACAATGTGATAGCCAGAACAGAAGTTTTGTATAACTATCTGATATATATCAAGAATGAAAATATTCCATTGAATGTAATATTTACCGACCATTTAAAAAGTAGCGATTCACTATTTAGTAAATTAATGGCGGGAAAATTATTTAAAGATAAAAAGTCAGGGGAGCAAGGTAATTATTTATTTGCGCTTTCGTTATATGATCTCACAGAAGAATTAATAAAGATATTTGAGCTTGGAGATACAACAGATTCATATTTACTTAGATTTCTTGATGTTGTAATGGAGTATTCCCAAAAGTACAATACCGGTACATACGGATTTCTTAGCTGGTGGGAAGAAAATAAACAAAGCAGCACTATTATTGTACACGAAGAAGAGGACGCTATCAGGGTTATGACAATACATAAAGCCAAAGGCTTGCAGGCGCCGGTTGTATTTATACCATTTGCGAACTGGGATCTTGATCTTAATGCTAATAGGGATATGATATGGGTCTCATCCGATAAAGTACCATTTAACGCATCACCCGCATTTTTTGTGAAGGCTACAAGCTCGCTTAGCAATTCCTATTTTGCTGAAGATTATAAAGAAGAGGCAATGCTTGCAAACCTTGATAACCTGAATATGATGTATGTTGCATTCACTCGCGCTGAAGAAAGATTGTATATCAGTATTCCCCAAAAAGGGAGAACCAATTACCATACAGGGGAGTTGATTTACAATACTTTGACGGCTGCCCCTGAATTGGATGAAAAGTTTAACAGGGAAAATTATTGTTTTGAAACCGGACAGTCGGAGGTAAGCAAAGACCAGGAAATAATCTATGCTGAGAGTAAAACATACAAAACAAACGGAATTATTTCAGGGGATGTTTATGGAAAGATCATTATAAAGCCTGAGTATGAAAATTTTGCTCCTGAAAAGAAGAATAACCTGAGCCATCAAAAGAACCGGGGATTAATTTTGCATAATGCTCTATCACTATTAAATACAGCAGGCAAAGATGATATTGATATTGCTGTGAATAAAATGATAATTTCAGGCTTATTAACTGCTGACCAGGAAGAAAAGCTTAAGGAAGAATTAAATAAGATACTTTCAATCGGGAAAGTGAAAAGCTGGTTTAAAGCGCAAAATACAGTTATGAATGAAAGGGATATTATAATGCCGGGCGGAAACATGTACAGGCCTGACAGAGTAATAATAGATGATCAAAGTACAGTGGTAGTTGACTATAAAACAGGCGGGAAGATGAAAGATCATAAAGAGCAGATAAAAATGTATGGTGAAATACTTGGTAAAATGGGATTTAAAAATGTGAAAATGAACCTGCTTTATATAAATGAATTACAAATAGAAGAAGTGAATTGAATAAAGAAATAAGAATAAGTTGAATCCATTTTTAGATAAATTAGCCGAAGCGCTTTTAAGCAAATACGGAAGCGATATATCATCACTTCAGGTAGTATTTCCTTCAAGAAGAGCCGGTATTTATTTTAAAAAATATTTATCTCAGAGGATCAAAGAGCCAATATGGTCGCCCGTAACATACGGCATATCAGATTTCATTAAAGAAAACTCTGACCAGCTTATTGCAGATGATCTTACATTAATTTTTGAATTATTTGAGGTATATAGTAAACTTGCCGAAGATGTTACATTTGATAAGTTCTATCCATGGGGTGAAATAATTCTACGTGATTTTGATGAAATTGATAAGAATCTTGCTGTGGCTGATTATCTTTTCAGGATATTAAGAGAGCATAAAAAAGTTGAAGAAGATTTTGAGTTGAGTGTTTCTGATATTGATGAGTTTTACAGGTTTTGGAACAGTTTTTCAGGCAAGGATATTTCTGAGCTGCAGAATGAATTCATTAAAACATGGGAAGTATTAGGCAGGGTATATCATGACTTCAGAAGCTCGCTTGTAAGCAAAAATATTTGCTATGAAGGCATGGCTTACAGGAAGCTTCACGAAAAAGTAAGGTCAAAGGAATTTGCAACAGGCTATAGTAGAATTATTTTTGCGGGATTTAACCAGTTGAACCGGTGTGAAGAAGAAATAATCAAGGGTCTGATTAAACAAGGTCTTGCCGAAACATACTGGGATGCTGATATATATTATACTGATGATAAAATTCAGGAATCCGGAAAATTTTTGAGGAAAAATTTCACTAATCTGGGTATTAAAGAAATTCTTTGGAAAAATGATAATCTGGGAAAGACAGAAAAGCATTTAAAGATAATTGGAGCGCCTCTCGAAATATCACAGGCTAAGGTTCTTGGCAATGAACTAAAGAATCTGAGTAAAGAAGCAGCAGCCAATACTGCTATTGTTCTGCCGGATGATAATATGCTCATTTCAGTACTGCACTCCTTACCCGCTGAAATTGAATCTTTCAATATCACAATGGGCTATTCGTTTAAGAATACACTATTATATACTTTGTTTGAACTGTTAAGGGGTCTGGTAAAAAACATTAAAGGGAAAGGGGAACTATCATCTTATTATCATAAAGATATCATTAGTATTCTTCTCCATCCTTATATAAGAGTATCAGCAAAAGACGGAACAGATACGATAATGAATGTTATTAATAAAAGGAATATTATTTATTCAACGGCGAAATATATTAAAGGGTTCTTTGATAATACCAATGAAGTAATTAATATAATATTTAAGCCGTGTAATACTGCAATGGAATCATTAGAGCTAATTAGTGAGTTGTTGACAATACTTGATAATAACATTACACAATATAATGGCAGTATTTATGAAAAAGAGTTTATCTATAAGGCATATACGGAATTAAACCATATAAAGAATATACTAACTGAACATTCTGCTGATATTGATAATGATACATTGTGGAATATTCTGCTCGAACGCACTTCGGCGATGAAGGTTCCATTCACAGGTGAACCGCTAAAAGGTATCCAAGTAATGGGACTTCTGGAAACACGCCAGCTTGATTTTGATAATGTATTTATTCTTTCTGTAAATGAAGGTATCCTGCCAAGAGATGTAAGCAGCAGCTCGTTTATTCCATTTGCGTTAAAGAAGGCATTCAAGCTGCCTGTTAGCGAAGATACCGAGGCTGATGAGGCATATTATTTCTACAGGCTTCTGCAAAGGGCTAAGAATGTTACATTGATATATAATACTGAAACCGGAGTAATTGCCTCAGGAGAAAAGAGCAGGTTCATAATGCAGGTTGAAAATGAGCTTGCTGTAAAAAACAAGAACATTAAGTTTGAAAAATTTATTTTACAGGGTGATATTGAGTTGTCTAAGCGCAGGGAAATTACAGTTGATAAATCACCGGAAATATTGGAAATACTAAAAAAAGAAAAGCAATTTTCAGCAACTACTTTAAGTACATATATAAACTGTCCATTGCAGTTTTATTTTAAAAAAGCAGCTAAACTAAAGGAATTAGATTCCGCTGAGGAGTATTTTACAAGCGGAGCATTTGGCAGCTTGTTTCACCAGATAATGGAAAACTTTTATTCAGAATTTACAGGCAAAGATGTAACAGAAGGCGACATAAGTAAACTTATTAACAGGCTTAATCATAATTATGATGAAATATGGAAACATGCCTGCGAAGCTGGTAAAGAGTATATTGAGTTCAGTAAAATTACACATGGAAAGAATTTATTATATAAAGGAATATTGCAGAAGCTGCTAAATAAAGTTCTTGAAGAGGATATAAAAGAAACTCCATTTAAGATACTGAAAATTGAAAGTGAAGCAAGAATAGATCTCAAAATTGATATTAAGGGAGAAAGCATTTCAGTTCCATTATTTGGCAGACTTGACAGGGTTGATATCAAGGATGGTATCACTCGCATCATAGATTATAAAACAGGTACTGTTAAAAAGAGCAAGCAATCCTCAAGATCAACTGATGAAGAACATATTGCCAGAATGTTTGACGATATAAAGCTGAAAGAGAATTTCCAGCAGCTATTTTATGCAATGTTATATTTAAGCGAAAACAGCAAAGCAAAGCTGCAGGTTGGCATATACCCGCTCAAGGAAATATCCGGCGGTGTACACTGGTTTGAAAATGAGCCGATATCCGGTAAAAAGAAAATTCTGTTTGAAGAAAAATTAAAAGGCATGCTAAGTAAAATATTTGATACATCTACCCCTTTTACGCAGACAAGCGATACTGACCATTGTAAATACTGTCCTTATATATCAATCTGTTACCGCGATTAATTTAGACAGATATTTTCACATGTAACTGTTTGTAAATCATCCCAAATCCCTTAAACTATTTATCAATAAATGTGTCTTACTTACGGGAGGTAAAATTTAATAATTTTAAAAAAAAGTAAAAAATGACAAAAAAAGCAAGAATTATCGGACTTTTTATGCTGTTTACAGCATTAATTTTAACAAGTCAAAGCGGGTTATCGCAGGAAAAAGTCAAAAAAACACCTGAGGAAAGAGCCCAAAAGCATTCTGAAAAAATGACGAAGCACCTTTCATTAAGCGATGAACAGCAAAAGCAGGTTTATGATATACTGTTTTCACGGGCAACGCAAGTTGATGAATTAAGAAACAATAAGGATATTACAAAGGAATCAAGAAAAGAGCAAGTGAAATCTATCTTTAGCGATGCAGACAGCAAGCTTGGAAACATATTTACAAAAGAGCAGAATGAAAAGTGGACCAAGCACAAAGAAATGAAGAAAGAAAAACATATACAGAAGAAGAAAATGAAGAAGCATAATAAGAAATGCAAGAAGTTGAAGTAATAAACCGTTTGCGAGCGCAAGCGCCTGCCTTTAGGAAGCAATCTTATAGAAAGAACATTAAGCAGTCACTTTTTGTTTATCTATAAGATTGCTTCGTCACTTCATTCCTCGCAAAGTTTATTAAAAAAGCAGGTAAGAAATTACCTGCTTTTTTATTTGAAGTAAACTTATGTTTTTAATTTTTTCTTTTTAGCGGCAGGGAAGAGTACATTGTTTAATATCAGCCTGTAACCGGGTGAGTTTTTGTAAAGCGATAGATCTGTTTTAGGGTCGCCAACTGCGTGCTGGTAATCTTCAGGGTCATGTCCTCCGTAAAGAGTAAAAGTTCCTCTTCCGAAATTACCGTGAACATATTTTACCCAATTTGTCCCGTCATTCTTTGCAAGTATTGTCATATTTGGTTTTATGAAATCTTCCTTGAAGCCTGACTCCTGCCCCAAAAACCCTTTTATAATGGCGGTATGACATTGAATAAGCATTGTTGGAACGGGATCTATCTTTGCAGAAAAATCAAACAGAGTAAAGTAATCGCTGTATTGTCCTATCATTAATTCCGAGTCCGTTATATCTATATCTGAATATTCATATACATAAGGATTCAGCTGTATCTGGAAATTCTGAAATACCATGCATTCAGAATAATCAAGTTTTTCATTTGTTGCCTGATCATACGGATCGCCGTCATACATTACGTCGCATATATCGGTGTATTGAGAGGCGAGCGCTATATCAGGCGTAGTTGTACCAGAGCACATTGTGAACATAAATCCGCCTCCTGAAACATATTCTCTCAGCTTCTTAACAACTGCAAGCTTAAGCTGTGAAACTTTAGAAAATCCCAGCTTTCTTGCCATATCTTCATTTGTCTGCTTTTGTGTAAGATACCATGCAGATGAACCGAATGCAGCAAAGAACTTGCCGTACTGTCCCGTAAAATCTTCATGGTGCAGATGTATCCAGTCATAATCTTTTAGCTTGCCCTGCATAACTTCTTCATCCCAAATTTTATCGTAAGGAATTTCAACATAATCCAAAGCTAACTGAACGGCATCATCCCACGGCAAAGAGTTGGGCGGTACATAAACAGCGATCTTGGCAACTTTTTCAAGCCTCACAACATCCATGTTATTGTTTTCATTCTGCACTTCGGCATAGACCTGTGCAGCCTGGGTGCCGGAAAGCAATTCATAACTCACACCTTTAGCAGTGCATTCGGCGGCAATCTCAGTAGTGTAATTGAACATGAATGAACCGCCGCGGTAATTTAAGAGCCAGTCAAGCTCTTTACCTCCCAGAAGGTGTCTGTATGCAATACCATATGCCCTTAGATGATCGGTTTGTGAGGATACATCCATTGGTATGAGCAGTTTTTGCTGAGCAAAAACTGCCGCAGATGAAAATAGCAGTAATATTATGAATAAACGTTTCAATATGAGCAAATTATATTAATTTGTAATAGTAAACAATGTAACAAAATACTACTACGGTTACCTTTTAATGTGAGGCAACTGGACATCTAAAAAAGCTTTCTTTAATTGTGTGTAAAAATTAGAATATTTTTTTACATTCGACATTAACTAGGCAATTAATACAATCAGTACGCTTGGTTTTGCACCATTTTCTTCCAATTTCCCAGCAAGTATAATCTATTATTCCTGGAAATTCTGGGTTCAGTTCTCTTGCTTTATATATGATCATTTCATTATTTGCATTATTGGGAACAAAACCCATTCTTCTCATCACTCTTTTTATATGAACATCAGGTGAAATGTCAATTGAATAGTAATCCGAGAAAGGAATTCTGAATTGTCTAGCTAGTATATTAACTGCCATCGTTGCAATTTTAACTCCACATCCATTAAACTCCAAAAATCTATATACAACTGCTGAACTACTGGGGTTTTTATTCCAAATATTTGCTGCGTTTCCTGAATATTTGTTTACAATCAATTTAACACCTGAATGAAATACGTTTGCCATTAAATTGTTAAACCGATGTAATTTATGTTTATTAAAAATTTTAATTATTTGTGATAATTTCAATTTAAATAGAATATCTATTTCAAAGGAATTAATTTCTTTGTAAATGGAATATGGGATAATCCATGCGCGTTCTGCTTTAATTTGACGATCCATTAAACAAGCTAAAACAAAACTGTGTGGATATTTTTTTAAATTTATAAGGATTTTATTTGCTTCAACATTATCAGTAAAATGCACCTCTTGACTTTTGTGGTTGTTAAACCTATTTTTTGCTATTTTTACTATTAAATTGTCTTTCATGTCAACAATATACCAATCTCATAAATTTTTATCTATATAAATCCTCATATAAAAACTATATTTGCAGTTCAAACTAATCATATTTATGTCCAAACCAAACAAATTAATCAGCGAAAAATCGCCTTACCTCATTCAGCATGCGTATAACCCTGTTGAGTGGCACCCGTGGGGCGAAGAAGCCTTCAGGAAAGCCAAAGATGAAGATAAGCCGATATTCCTTTCTATTGGATACTCGACCTGTTACTGGTGTCATGTAATGGAGCGCGAAGTATTCGAGAACGAAGCTATCGCAAAGGAAATGAATCGGATCTTTGTGAACATAAAGGTCGATAGGGAAGAGCGCCCGGATGTTGACAGGGTGTATATGTCAGCGCTGCAGACTATGACAGGCTCCGGCGGCTGGCCAATGTCAATGTTCCTTACCAATGATCTAAAGCCGTATTACGGAGCGACTTATGTTCCGCCAACATCAAAGTACGGTCTGCCCGGATTTGAGGACCTTATAAAACGGCTTGATGATGCCTGGAAAACCCGCCGCGCGGAAGTACTTGAGTCAGGCGAAAAGATAATTGAGCATATCCGTGAAGCATCACAAAATAGTATTCCTGCAACTGAGCTGAATAAGGAAATGCTCCTCAAAGGAGCTCAGCAATTTAAGAATGGTTTTGATGAAGAATATGGCGGGTTTGGCGAGTCTCCTAAATTTCCAAGACCACCCGGTTTGAATTTTTTGATGCGGGCTTATTACAGGTTTGAAGACTCCGAATCACTGCAAATGGTTATACGTACATTGCTTCAAATGGCAAGGGGCGGAATGTATGACCATCTTGGCGGGGGATTCCACCGCTACAGTGTTGACCGCTACTGGCGTGTGCCGCATTTTGAAAAAATGCTTTATGACCAGGCACAATTAGCCGTAAATTATCTTGAAGTTTACCAGGTTACAGGTGATAATTATTTTGGCGATGTTACAAAGGATATTCTTAATTATGTAACAAGAGTAATGACTGATCCAAACGGGGGATTCTACTCAGCCGAAGATGCTGAATCAGCATTGGACGCATCAGACCCCCATGAAAAAGAAGAGGGCGCATTTTATGTGTGGAGCAAAAAAGAAATTGATGAACTGTTGGGTGATGATGCGGAAATATTTAACTTCCACTTTGGTGTAAATGACTATGGCAACGCGCCGCAGGGCAGTGACCCGCACAGCGTGTTTGCAGAAAAGAATATTCTATATAAGGCTCATACAATTTCAGAAACATCAAATAAGTTTGAGCGCTCAACTGATGAAATTAATATTATATTGGATGAGAGCAAAAAATTATTATTTGAAGTTAGGCAAAAAAGACCGCTTGCGCATCTTGATGATAAAATTCTTACTTCATGGAACGGCCTGATGATATCAGCATTTGCAAAGGCTCACCAGGTTTTTAATGATGCTAAGTATCTTAAAACGGCTCAGAAGGCTGCAGATTTTAATTTGCAAAATTTATATGATACAGCAGGTAAACAACTGCTACACAGGTATAGAGATGGAGAAGCGAAAATTGAAGCTGCATTGGAAGACTATGCTTTCTTTACACAGGCTCTGCTTGATCTATATGAAGCCTGTTTTGATGAAAAATATTTAATCATTGCAATAGAGTTCACTGAAAATATGATAAATGATTTTTATGATGAATCAGAAGGCGGATTTTTTGATACTTCGGGCAAAGATGAAAGCATATTAGTTAGAACTAAAGAGGACTATGATTCCGCAGAACCAACAGGGAACTCAATAGCTATAAATAACCTAATAAGACTATCTGCCTTAACAGGCAAAACCGTGTGGTATGATATGGCATATAGATCAGTACTCGCATTTTCGGGCAAGCTTGAAAAAATGCCTTATGCAATGCCTCAAATGCTGGTTGCCCTTGAGGGGCTGCTGAATAAGCCAAAGCAGATAGTTATTGCAGGTAAAGATACTGACGAAACTACTTACCGTATGGTGCGCGAGGCAATGAAAAGATTTATCCCGGGCAGAATTATTGTAAAGATTGATCCGGATACAGTGCAGGAAAGTAAAACATTTGTATCACAGGTCATACAAAAAAGTGACCAAACCAAAGCGTATGTTTGTGAGAACTTTACATGCAGCCTTCCTGTAACAACAGTAGATGAATTAATAAAGCATATAGAATAGTAATAGTGAAGAACTTTGAATTGAAAGTAAAGTGTAAGGACCACATTTCAGATTTAAAAGCTGTTAATGTACTTGGTGCAAAATATCAGGGCATTCTTAAACAAAGGGATGTTTATTTTAATTTAAAGCCGGGCAGATTAAAGCTGAGGTCAATAAATAATAATAAGCACCAGCTTATATATTATAAAAGACAGAACAGGGCAGGGGCGAGATTCAGTAATTATTATATTTCTGAAATAACTCATCCCAAAAGAGCCAGAAAGATATTAAAGGAAATTTACGGCATTAAAACCATTGTAAGTAAAACACGCAAATTGTATTTATGGCAAAATGTGAGGATACATATTGATACGGTTAGTAAGCTTGGTAAATTCATCGAATTTGAAATTGTTTGCAAAACCCAAAAGGAAGAAAAGGAATCTTCATCTAAAATGAATATTCTTAAAAAAGCATTTAACATTACTCAAGATAATATCATAAAATTTTCTTATTCTGATTTGCTTCTAAAAAAAGAAAGGAATTAAGTATGTTTCTATGTCAATGGTCTCTGGATATTGTTTTTGGAAAGCAGGCTGAAGCATTAAAAATTATTAAGCAGTGGGGAGCAGAAAAAATGCGAAGCTCAGGTTTTTCAAAGTCCACTGCAAACAGAATTTATACCGGTTATATAGGTGATTCAGCCGCGCACATTGTAGATGAATATGTATTTGAAAAGCTTGATGATTTTGAGAGTGCGCTTGCTGATATGGGTCAACCTCAATTTAAAACTTTTGCAGAGCAAATTTCGACTATAATCATACCAGGCTCTCAAAAATGGCGAATATTTAAAATAACTCAATAGTGTAGTAGCCGGAATGTATTACCTTAAAATAGCTACTTTGGTTATGGTATGATGCCCGATTTATAGTGATATTTACATGGGATGAGATATGTAACTATAATACTATTGTTAACATTGGGAATTATTACAGCTTGCGATAGTCCTACGGATTTAAATAGAACTGGCGATAAGCTCACAGGATATGTTACGCATATAGATTCTATTCTCTATTTATCAGGTGGATATTATTCAGTATCAATTTATAATGCTGATAGTACAATTCCGTTTAACAGGGTTCCATTAAGGACGGATTCTTTAAACCTTAAGAAAAGAGACTGGCTGTATGAAACTTCATTTGATATGGATGGAATTCCCGCAGGCAGGTATTATATTGCAGCAACCTGGTCAAAATATCCTAAAGTACCTTACGAAATTCCAATAGTGCTCGGAACATACGGCTGTGATACAATAGCAAATTGCATGAGCCATAAAGTTGTTGAATATCCCAATTACGAAGGTAAGTTCAGGAATATCTTAAGCTGGACTGATCTTGGAAAAAGATTATTTTAAAAAAATTTATTTAACAAACAAAAAAAGCGGATTAGATCCGCTTTCTTTGTTTTGAGCATTAAAATGTTATAGTTTATTTTTGTTTAGCGTAATCAATCATACCTTGAAAATCAACCACTATTACAGGTTCATCTCCCACTACCCAGGCATCATGACCGGATGGGAGTAAGGAAACATCACCAGCTTTGCAATCAAACTCGATGCCATCATCCATTTTCACTCTAAGCACTCCTGAAACATGATATTGAAAATGGGGAGCTTCACAGCTTTTAGTTTTTGCAAAAGGTTGAACGGATGTTGACCACTTCCAGCCTGGTAGAAAAGTTGCTCTGCCAAGAGTAGCGCCACCGATTTTAATTAATTCAACTTTGCCCAATGGAAACTCTCGTACTTCTTCGGGCTTATCGAAACTTTTTATCTCTGATAATGATACCAGTTGAGAGTGTACAGATGTAATAGAGATACAAATGATAATAGCTATTAGAAATAATCTTGTTAAAGTATTTAGTCTCATTTTTGCTCACTTTCTTTTAAAAAAAATTGTTTAGTTGATTTTTAATTTTTCTTATTAAGATTCTTCGTGAAATTCCTGTATCTTCTCAGGGGTAAATTTTGATAACTTTATTACTCTTGCTTTACCCCTTATAAAAGTAGGTACTGAATAAAGCGCCTGCTCCTCACTTTCTGCATCAATAAATGCCCACCCGGTACAAATACCGCTTTCGCAGCCCCATTCAAAGTGTGTAATATGTCCGTAAGCAACAAACTGGTCAAGTACACGCAGACAGTCTTCCCGGTTATGTGATGTTTCAACTAAGTATCTGTTCAATTTGTTATCCTCCCTGTTTGATTATTTATTACCTGTTGTGTTATAAGGATGTTCTTTCAGCTCCACCAGTTGAAATTTTACCGTTTTATCACCAATATTTTCAGTTTGATGCGGTCTTTCCGGGTCGCTATACCCTGAATCCCCGGCTTTCAGATCAAGAGTTTCAACTTGTCCGTCTTTATAATACACTTTTATCCTGCTATCGGTAAGTGCATAAAAGTATGATGCGTAGTGTGTGTGGAATTCACTTTTTTTACCCGGCTCAATAGTTGCTATGGTTGAGCGGAGCAATGTTGTATCAGTAACTAAATTATTCATCTCAGGGTTAACTTTAGCCCAATCCTGCGCATATAGGCTTACAGAGACCATGACAATTATTATTGCTATTAGTGTTTTCATTTTTTTTTTTTCGTTTTAAATTTGTTATGAATATTTTAAAATTTTTCTATTTTCTTACTCTACAATGTTCAGTATTTCACGGCTTGCTGTTTCAACAAGGGGAACGAATTTTGCATACCATTTTTGCCAGTCTTCAGCGCCAAGCCCTAGCTTCATTGAGCTTTCCCAGTCAGCAAGGCTTTTCCATTCACTTTCCAGTATAACTGTGTATGAGTGACCGGTAACGAGGTCAGTTAGCTCTCTGCCCTGGTCAAAGCCATACTTTTTGTTTATATCTCTTGCATCCATTAGCAATGTCTTTGCTTCTTTTGCTTTACCGAATTTGAGGTGAAATATATCTCTTACTAAGATCATTTGTTTAACTGCCTTTCTTTTTTTAATTTTTTACTGCTTTTGATTAATTCAGGTTTCATCATTGCTTTTACCAGTTTCCTAAGCTCGGTAGTATCCTTGTGACCATGTTCCTCGACAGCATGTCTTACCGCTACATTTAAAACTTCCCTTGAATTACCTGATATTAGGAGTGAGCATCCGATTTCATTAAGAAAGTCACGGCAATCAATTATTACTCTTCCTGATCGTTTCATTTTAATAAGTTTTGCGTTTAGGACTCTCTTTATTTTTTACCGTAAGTTTTTCCGGCGGTAAAATCTATTGATATACAAGGTTTATCCCCAACAACCCAGGCGTCATGACCGGGGGGTATTACGCCTGCATCACCGGGTCCTAATACTTTCTCAGATCCGTCATTCATTTTATTTTGCATTTTCCCCGAAATGACATAAAGAACATGATTAACTTCGCAGCTAGAAGTTTCGACTGTTGGCTTCACACAATCTGACCATTTCCATCCCGGTTCAAAAGTTCCGCGCATTACAGTATAGTCGCCGATATTGACGACCTCACCTTTAATTTTAGGTAATGTCCGGATTTCGTCCGGTGTGCTCAAATTTTTCACTTCCATTTTTGACATATTATTTACTCCTTTTAGTTTAAATGTACTCAATAATAAACCTATTTGTTCACATGTACAAAGAAAGTATATTGAGAATGTTATAAAAAATCTAAACCAATTTTAACCGCCATAATAATATATGACAAATATTTTCATAATTTTTTAGCTCATTTTTGCAAAAAACATCAATAACTATAGCTTCATTTGTTATAAAGAAAATCATATTAGAAAAATAAAATGATTTGTTATAATTAAATTTGAGCAATTAGGAAGCAAATAATGACGATTATGCCTGTTTTGTCTGAATTTAAGAATATTTGGTTTTTTATTCCCTAAAAAATGTTATAATTTGTATTATGCTAAAAAGCAAAGTAATAGTGGTATTTAAAGCTTTTTCTACAGAGGAGATAAAAAAATTCCGCAATTTTGTTCACTCTCCTTTTCACAATACTAATAGAAATGTTATCAAGCTCTTCGAGATAATAAAGAAGCATTATCCAAATTTTGAAGCATCGCAGCTTGCAAAGGAAAACCTTTTTAAAAAACTATACCCCGGCAAGAAATATAGCGATATAGTAATGAGGATCTTAATTTCTGACATGTTAAAGCTCGAAGAGCAGTTTCTGGCTTATCAAAAATATGAAAAGGAATACCTTACGGAAAAAAGATACCTACTTGAAGAGCTGGAAGAAAGAAAGCTGGAGAGTCTGTTTAAAAGACATATAAAAGAAGCAGAAGAATATCTTAATGCTGAGGGTAGCTTTAATTATTCTTATTTCTTGCATAGGTTTGATATAGAGTCCGCGAAAGTAAATTACTCAAGTTGACCGCTTAGGAATATGTTTTAACCCCGACATTTATGTCGGGGGTTTAAAAATACGTTGAATTCAGGGCTTTAGCCCTGAAAAT
>JAYTUN010000126.1:0-5870 GCA_043744495.1 Ignavibacteria bacterium | reverse complement strand
GTTAATTAACGAAGGGATCGGATTTTGTTTCAATTGTGGATTTTAGAAAATTGAAGTTTGATTTCCCCCCACTGTCTGAGCCAGTTCTACGATTTAGAGACAAGGGGAGCTGAAAAAGACCCCCTCTGTATTCCTGACTGCTTCAGGCAGTTCATCGGATGAATGGATTACAATTCCTTTACTGCTGCTTCAATAGCATCCAAACCTTCATCAATTTGCGATTCAGTAATAATTAAAGAAGGCCTTAAACGAATGCTCTTTTCACCGCAGCCAAGAAGGATTACATTTCTTTCGAATATTTTTTTTATTGCTTCGCCGCGCATTTCACCATTGGGAAGGTCAATTGCTGCAAATAGTCCTTTGCCTCTTGCGTTACTAAGTATTGCCGGATATTTCTGCTGCATATCAGAAAGTTTGTTTAGCATGTAAGCGCCAACAGTCGCTGCATTTTCAACAAGATTATCTTCCTTTATTATTTCAAGATATTTTTTGAACCTTATCATATCAACAATATTTCCGCCCCATGTGGAGTTTATTCTGCTTGAAGTATGAAATACATTATCGGGAATTTCATCAACTCTATTGCTGACCAGAATTCCGCATACCTGTGTTTTTTTTCCGAATGAAATAATATCAGGCTTAACGTAATGCTGATGAGCCCACCATTTGCCTGTCATTGCAATACCGGTCTGCACCTCATCAAATATAAGCAGCATTTCGTTATCATCGCAGATAGTCCTTAGCTGTTCAAAGAATTCCTTGCGGAAGTGGTTATCGCCACCTTCGCCCTGGATGGGTTCAAGTATTATGCATGCGATATCATCTTTGTTATCAGCCAGTGCTTTGTAAATTTCGGCTATTGCCTGTTTTTCAAGTTTAATTACTTCATCAAGGTTATTTTCATTCAAAGGGAAAGTAACCTTTGGATTTATAATCCTTGGCCAGTTGAATTTTGGATACAGATCAGTTTTAACAGGATCGGTGTTTGTAAGCGACATTGTGTAACCGCTTCTGCCATGGAACGCCTGCTTAAAATGAATTACCTGGTGACCTTTTTCTTCTTTATAACCTTTCTTAAAGTTCTTTCGAACCTTCCAGTCAAATGCAGTCTTTAAGGCATTTTCAACAGCCATTGAACCGCCTTCGATGAAGAATGAATATTTGAAGTAAGCGGGGACAGCAATATCAAAAAATGTCTTTACGAAATCAGCCATTTCAGCATAGTATATATCGCTGTTAGAAGGCTTGTTTAAAGCTATCTTGCCGATGTATTTTATGAATTCGGGATTTTTCATTTTCGGGTGATTCATACCTACTGGATTAGAAGCTACAAATGAAAAAAGATCAAGATAAGGCTTATTATTTCTCGCCTCATATATATATACTCCCTGTGACTTATCCAAATCCATTACAACATTAAGTCCATCAACACACATATAATTCCTTAGTGTATCCAGAACATCGTTAGGATGAATCATGTTGTTTGTTTTTACCTGCTGGGTCATAGTAGTCTTTGTAATTACATTATCCATTATCTTACTTCTCCTTTGGCAAACCCTGAAGTCCCGGTAGGGACGAAGGGTCTATTTTATATTATGCATAGATAAGAGTATCTATGTTAAAATCTATTTTCTATGTGTATTCCTAAATTGTGATTTTAGAGTAAATTTAATGAGATTGCTTCGTCACTTCGTTCCTCGCAAAGGGGCAATTGATAAAACTTCAATTATAGATCCTTCACTTCCTTCGACTATGTTCAGGGGAGGTTCAGCTTGTTACTTTCCTTTTATGTATTCTTCAGCTATCTGAACAGCGTTTGTGGCAGCACCTTTTCTCACGTTATCGGCAACTATCCACACGTTTATTCCGTGCTTTACTGAGTTATCAACCCTTATCCTGCCAACAAATACATCATCTTTTTCAGCAGCGCTGATAGGCATTGGATATAAATTCTGAGATGGATCATCAGTTACCTTAACACCTTTTGCTGAATTCAGAATTTCTTTTACTTCTTCAGCATTAACTTTTTTATCGAACTCGATGTTGACCGATTCGCCATGTCCGGTAATTGTCGGAATTCTAACACACGTTACAGTTATTGCAAGATCTTTCCTGCCTAATATTTTGCGAGATTCGTTTATCATCTTAAGCTCTTCTCGTGTGTAATTATCATCAAAGAAAAGATCAATGTGCGGTATGGCATTATTCGCTATCTTGTGCGGGAATGGTGAATGTGAGCTGGTTTCAAGATTTCTAAGCTCGCCCTCAAGTGCTGTAATGCCTTTATTGCCTGCACCTGAAACACTCTGGTATGTAGATACTACAACTCTTTTAATCTTAAAAACATTATCCAATGGTTTTAAAACTGTAACTAATTGAATAGTTGAGCAGTTTGGGTTTGCAATAATACCTTTATTCTTAAACATATCCTGCCTGTTAAGCTCAGGCACTATTAAAGGTACATCTTCCTGCATACGGAATGCGGAGCTGTTATCAATTACAATTGCTCCATCGGCTGCGGCTTTGGGCGCCCATTCACGCGATACCGAGCCTCCTGCGGAGAAGAAGGCAAATTCAAGATTCTTAAAGATATGTGGCTCAAGATTTTGAAGCCTGTAAGTTTTGCCAAGGATGTTAATTTCTTTTCCGGCATTAGCATCAGAAGCGATGGCAACAACTTTGCCAACTTCAAACTTTCTTTCCTTTATAACTTCCAGAATTTTGCGGCCTACAAGTCCGCTTGCGCCAACTACTGCAATATCATGTAATCTCATTTATTTGTTATCTCTCCTTGTTATATCGCCTATTATATAATGTTTTTCTTTGATGGATGTTAAGTATTTAGAAATTTTTGCAGAATCGTTTTTTGATACAATCATGATCAGTCCAATTCCCATATTGAAAACTTTTCTCATCTCAGTATCACTTATTTTCCCGGTCTGCTGTATCAAACTGAAAATCGGTTTAGGCTGCCATGTATTCCAGTTAATGTTAATACTCAGGTTTTTTGGAACTACACGTTTTGTATTGCCAAGTATCCCGCCGCCTGTAATATGTGATATTGAATGTACTTTATATTTTGATGTTACATTTTGTATAACGTTTAAGTAAGACCTGTGAACCTTCAAAAGCTCTTTAGCTAAAGTGTTTTTAAGTGACGGAATATATTTATTTATGCTGTATTTCGAAAGTAAAACATTGCGGGCTAATGAGTAGCCGTTTGTGTGAAGTCCGGTTGATGGAAAGCCAATCAACACATCACTCGGCTTAACATTCTTCTTATCAATTATCTTTTTCTTTTCAACAACACCAATAATAGTGCCGGCTACATCGTAATCATCTTTGGCATACATTCCGGGCATTTCGGCTGTTTCTCCGCCAATTAGCTCTGCACCGTTTAGTTTGCATCCTCTTACAAGTCCTTTAACAATATCAACAGCTACTGTTGATCTTAGTTTACCAAAAGCCAAATAATCCAAAAAGAAGAGGGGAGAAGCTCCGCAAACCGCAATATCGTTAACAGAGTGGTTTACCAGGTCCTCTCCAATAGTATTATGCTTTTTAGTCATAACAGCTATCTTAAGCTTAGTTCCCACACCATCAGTACTTGCAACAAAAACGGGCTGCTTTAAGCCTTTTGGTATCTTAAAAAATGATCCAAAATTACCAATTCCGCTTAAAATTCCACTCTTGAATGTAGATCTAACTAAAGGTTTTATCTTATCAATAAACTTATCACCTTCGGAAATATTAACACCTGCAGCAGAATAGGTAGTTTTCATTAGTAAATATACCCAAATATCAGAATATTAACAATTCACAAAAATGCCCATAATTGCCCGTTTTGGGCATATTTGCGGTTTAAACACTTTAAACCACATCTTGAAAAGTAGTGTTTTCAGCTATTTTACAACAATCTGAATAAAATGACGGTTTTAAGTGAGGTAAAAATCGTTATAGATTAGGTAACTTCGCACAAGTTAAACTAACAAAAAGACGTGAGAGCTGGCGAAAACAAAATCATTTTCACAAAAGAAGAAGCAGAAGTGGGAAGAGAAAAGATTAAGCAATTTAGGTTAAACATATCTAAGATCATTACAGATGAGGCATGGAAACATTTTCCTGAGCTATCAAAGCTTGAGCTTGAAAAGTTTGTACTTTTCCAGGAAATAATTACTCATGTTTCAAATGAGCTGACCTTTAGGATAATTAATCTTTCTGGTAAAAGTAACAGGAAATCGGCTTAAATTTTTCTCAAAGGATTTATCCATTGAGCTTTCTTCTATAGTGCAATATTTTTAAATGGGGATAGGATTTCTATCCCCATTTTCATTTTACGAAAAATCAATTAAATTGCGAAAATTTCAACATAACAGGAGCAAATTTTATGAAAATGAATTGGGGAATGATAATAGGTTTAATTGGAGGAGGAATTGGTTTAGCCGCCGCTGTAATTTCGATAATTGTTACTAAAGCCTGGTTTGCTCTTATAATTATGGGTATAGTAGTATGCATAGTGGGGTTTGTCTTCTGGAAAGTTTTATTCGGACCTATGATGTTGAGCCGAAGGCTTGCAAAATCAGGATTTGCAACTACTGCAAGAGTTGTTGAGATGCAAGATACAGGAGTTACCTTAAACAATGCCCCACAGGTTAAATTACTATTAGAAGTAACGCCTCCAAATGGTGCAGCATACCTGGTTGAAACTAAACAACTTATTTCAAGACTCCAAACTTCAATGTTCATGCCGGGAAGTACTGTCCCGGTATTAATTGACCTGAACGATAAGAATACTATTACTCTCAATTATGAAGGTTCAGGTAGTTCTTCGGGTCATAGCGAAAGCTATTCTTCCAGTGTAGTTCCAACGGGTCCATGGGCAGGGATGAGACAGACTGATGCTGAGCGTAAACTATTGGATATTGACACAAAGAACAAAGAGATTTTATCATACGGAACATCCTGCAAAGCAATTGTTACTAAATATACATGGCTTGGTATAAATGTGAATGGGAATAATCCCGCAGCTGAAGTTGAATTTCAGGTATTGCCTTCTGATAGACCTGCTTTTGGAGGCAAAGCTATTGGAGTTTTGATGGAAATTTCTGTACCTAAATTTCAGGTTGGGGAAGAGATATTTGTTAAGTATGACCAGAATGATACTTCGAAAATAACAATAGAACATTCCTGAAGTAAGACTGATTAACTTATATATATTGAAAATAATTAACAAAAGGTATTTATACCAAATTTACGGTATATATCGTCAGTATAGTGAAATATCAAATTACATACCAAATTAGTCCACATAATAAGCCCTTTCGTTAGTACTTTGTCATAAGATTTTCATAATTTAGTGTTACTACTAAATCAGGGGGTAACATGAAAAACGTTAAACTATTGTTGATATTGATAGTGCTGTTAACTGCAATTTTAAGCAATCAAATAACATTTGGACAGCAAAATTCCAAATCAAAATTTGCAAGAAAGGTCCCTAAGATTTCCATAGCTCTTAGCGGCGGGTTCAGCTATGTTTTCAGCTCAGCAAACGGCGAAGGACGCGATTTCAGCAGTTGGTATGACCCAGATGGCGGAAACATATTTAATTCTAAAAATCTTGGTATGCAGCAGGGATATGGATTAAATGTTACAGGTAAATATGCCGCTAACAAAACAAAGAAATTCAGGTTAACCGCTGAGCTTGGATATAACCTCTTCTATAACACTGATGATGGTGGAAGAAACAGGACAAAATGGAACATTTTTAATCTTGGAGCAGGGGTTGAGTATAATTTTTCTCCAAAACAAAAGGAAAGCCTATTTATAGGATATGCTTTGAATTATAACCTTATGTTTGGGGCATGGCAATC
>JAYTUN010000125.1:0-5893 GCA_043744495.1 Ignavibacteria bacterium | reverse complement strand
TCATTGTTTAATAATGATTTAAAGTTTGTAAATGGAACATCCAGATTAGAGTAATTTATGCTCGAAACAGCGTTTCGAGTTACAAGAGGTCAACTTGATTTACTAAATTAAGTATCTACTGCAAGACCTTGAACTCGATTAGATGTGAAACTGTGGATATTTAGCGGATATAATCTTTACAGCCTCAGGCGGAATAAAATCTTTAACCTCACCGCCATATTTAACTATTTCACGAACCAATGTAGAGCTTATATACGAATATTTCTCACCCGGCATTAAAAAAACAGTCTCAATATTCTCAGCTATCTTTCTGTTTGTTAACGCCATCTGGAATTCAAATTCAAAGTCAGATATTGCCCTTAAACCGCGGATAATTACATTGGCATTTTTTTTCTTTGCATAATTTACAAGCAAACCATCAAAGCTTTCAACGCGGCAGTTGGTGATATTTTTAATAACTTCACTTATTATGCCTGTCCTTTCATTGGTGGTAAGCAAAGTATTTTTTGATGAGCTATTTGCAACTGAAATTATCACCTCATCAAATAATTTTGAAGCACGCATTAATACATCTAAATGACCGTAAGTCAACGGGTCAAATGTTCCTGGATAAATTGCAATTGTTCGGGGCATCAGTTTTTTTTATTTAATATAGTAAAATTTGTCATTCCAACTTTCCTTTGCAGTACATCAAAATCATTTACGTTGAACATTCCGGCACTTTGGCCTGTATGCTCGAGTACAAAAATACTGAAATCTTTATTCAAAACAGATTGCAACAGCTCAGTATAGAACTCGTAATCATAAGGCGGGTCAGCAAACACAATATCATAGAAACTCTTACCTGACCTTTTTAAAAAACCCAGCACATTATCATTATAAATATTTACCTGCTGAATGCATCCAAGTTCATCAGCTGTTTTTTGGATATTATTTATTTGCTTTTGAGAATTTTCTACAAAATCACAACTCCCCGCTCCCCTGCTTAAAAACTCAAAGCCAATTGCACCGGAGCCGGCAAACAAATCAAGGCATCGGGTTGAATCAAAATCAATTACATTACTCAGCATATTAAATAAAGTTTCTCTTGCCCTGTCTGTAGTAGGTCTGTAACCTGAAACATTTCCTCTTACGCAGCTCTTAGCTTCATGTGTGGAATACACCTTCCGTGAGCGGAACTTTCCGCTGATAATTCTCAATATACTACCCTGCCAGATTTCTTAAAGCAATACCGCAGCTTGCCGAAAACTTGTATGAAATTTTCCGTAAAGTGTCATTTTTCAGGAAAACATCAGATGCGCTTATGTTTTCAAACGGATTTATTATACTTACACCCGCAAAACCCTGCTTTTCAACTGCTTCCAGGGTATCTTGCCTGATATCATCACCATATAGATAAATTGCATCCGGCTTTTTCATTACAGGTTCTGAATTGATTATCAAATTCAGCTTTCTTGTAAGGCTTAAATTAAATTCAGTATCATTATTATATCTTGAATGGGTGTAGTACTTATATTTCCTGTTTTCGATAAAACCATAGTCAACCCTGCCTTTTTTTAATCCTACCAAAAGTACATTCTTTCCATCAAGCATATTATCATAATTCTTACGAACAGAATTTTCTGCAGAAAAATGATCAATATCTATCACACTTAGCTCAAGTGAGCATATTTTGAAGATCCTCTTAATGAACTCAATGGTATTTTTTTGTACTGCTATAACAAGAAAATCATCCGAGCTCTTGCATGGCAGTACGTTATTGAGCCTGTAGGTATTTATCAGGAAATCATTGTAATTATCCGGGAAGTAATTGGATAGCTCCCAGTAAATTTTTGAATTGATCGATTGTTTTCCTTCGGAATAATCAATTGGCAGTGTAACCATAAATGCCTGTGATGAGCTTATTGTAAGTCCTGCTTTTTTAATATCTTGGTTTCGCTTGGTAACGTATGTGCTTATTTCACTTGAAATATTTGTAAGATCCTTTTGGCTGCTTTTATATATGCCAAGCTCATCTTCAAAATTAAAATCTAATTTAACGGTTTCAATGTGATCCACTTTAGGGTTTTTCCCGTCACCTAAAAGCTCAGTGAAATAAATATTATTCCCTGAAAATCCTATGCCTAATGACCTGTTCAATATTATTATTAATTTTTACAAAATTAAGGGTAATTTATGTGTCAATCAATCAAATAACAACTACTCATCAACAATATAGTATAAAACCTTCATCTTCATTCTACTATTATTTACCCATTAAATTCTCAAACTTTAACTTTAACAAAGTTGTTGGCGCTTTAATGTCCTGGCTGTTTGCCTGAAAGTTTCAGCAGTTCAAAAACAACTAAAGCAATTATTCCACTATTATATACTCTTTTATCTTCTCAAACTTCTTATCGCCTATACCCTTAACCTTTTTCAAATCATCTGGACTTTTAAAAAAACCGTTTGCCTCCCTGTACTCAATAATTCTCTCAGCCATCACTTCACCAATTCCCGGAAGTTTCATCAAATCAGCAGCACGTGATGTATTGATTTTAATTTTTGTTCCGGGTTTAATTTCTTTTTGATCCTGATTATACTTTTCATATTCTATACCAAGGCTATCTGCAAGTGCAGAAATTTCATCAGCCCTTAGCTGCTGTTGACTATCCGGGGGAGTATTTTTAAGCTCTTCAAAAGAACTTTTTAATTTGATTTCAAAATTTTTGTCGGTTTCGCTGTAATCATATTCATAAGGTTTTTTCCAGTTTGAATACTTAACAATCAATCCCCCGCAAAAAGTAATCAGCAAAAAGCTGATAACAGTTAGTTCTTTTGAAGTTAATCCGGTCTTATCCAGTAATTTTTTCATAAAGGGCTTTGGTGATTTATGAAAATGAATCTTTAACTTTGCTGAAAAATCCCTTTGACTTATTATCAGAATTTTTACCTTTGGGTTTGATATTTTCCGATCCTGAGAGCTCTTTGAACATATCCTTTTCTTTTGATGTTAATTTTGTAGGAATATAAATATTAACATGCACTAACTGGTTGCCTCTGCCTGAATGGTTCAAATGTTTTATACCTTTATCGCGCATTTTAAGTATTTTACCGGGCTGGGTGCCTGCGTCAATTTTCAATATTACCGTTCCGCCAAGTACTGGTATTTCTGTTTCTGTTCCAAGTACTGCATCTGTTATGCTTATAGTGAGCTCATATAAAATATCATCCTGTTCACGGATAAAATATTTATGTTCGGCTTCCTCAATTAAAACAATCAGGTCGCCTGACCTGCCGCCCCTGATACCAGCATCACCTTCACTTCTTAATGGAATATAATTTCCTGTTGTTACTCCCGCAGGAATATTAACTTTCAATGTTGCTTCTTTACGTTCTCTGCCTTCGCCCTGGCAGTATTGGCATTTTTCCTTTATTACTCTGCCTTCACCATTACATGTTGGGCAAACCTGAACATTTACAAACTGCCCGAACATTGAGCGCGAAATTGTTCTTACTTCACCGCTGCCTTTGCAGGTTGTACATTCCGCAGTTCCCGAAGATTCCTTTGCACCACTTCCATTGCAATGCCCGCATTTTTCGTGCCTCTTTACTTTTAAAGTTTTTTCAATTCCGGTAGCTATTTCTTCAAGTGTTAAGCGAAGATTTAATTTAAGATCATTACCCTGTATTCCTGGCTGCTTATGCCTTCCGCTATGCCTGCGCGAACCTCCCTGACCGAATATCTCATCAAATATACTTCCGCCGCCAAATATATCACTGAAATGCGTAAATATATCGTTAACGTTGCTAAAGCCCTGGTCAAATCCGCCGCCCCGCATTCCGGCATGTCCAAACTGGTCATACCTTGCGCGCTTATTAGGGTCGCTAAGCACTTCGTATGCCTCGGCAGCTTCTTTGAATTTATCTTCGGCATCTTTATCACCTGAATTCCTGTCAGGGTGATACTTCATAGCAAGTTTACGGTAAGATGTTTTGATATCAGTTTCTGTTGCCTGCTGATGAACATCTAATATTTCATAATAATCTCTTTTTGTTGACATCTTTACTCCGGTTTAGAAGAAACAACTACTTTAGCGTGCTTTAACACCTTATCTTTTATGAAATACCCTTTTTCTACTGTATTTAATATCGTTTCAGGTTCTTTACTCTCATCGGGCTGCTGTAAAATTGCCTCGTGAAGATTTACGTCAAAAATTTTTCCGTCTGATTCCATCTGCTTCAGTCCCTGTTTTTCAAGTACTTTTTTGAACTTATCATAAACAAGATCTATCCCCTTCTTTAAAGCTTCGTTATCATGACTTTTTTCAAAAGAACCCATTGTTCTGTCAAAGTCATCAAGAACTGGCACAAGGTCTCTTAGCAGCCTTTCACCGGCGTATGCAAAAAACCCTGATTTTTCCAAATCGGTTCTTCTTTTATAATTTTCAAATTCAGCAGCATTCCTTAAGTATTGGTCTTTAAGCTGCGTAATTTGTTTTTCAAGTTCTTCAATTTTGCTTTCTTCGCTATCCGGCTTTTCTGAATTATCAGCACTTTCGATCTTAATTTCTATTTCTTTCAGTTCTTCTGCTGTTTTTTCCTGTTTCTCTTTTTTATTCTTTGTCATAAATTTCTTGTAAGTATGCTCTTTTCCGTTTTACCTTATTTTATATGTTATTGCTTATCTGTAATAATTTTAGATGTGAAATTGAGCATTGAAACCATTTTGGAATAATTCATTCTTTTTGGTCCAATAAGCGCTATCCTTCCTTTTATATCACCAGCATTATATTCCGATGAAATTATGCTGTAATCTTTAAGCTTCTCATCCTTGTTTTCAGAACCAATAGAAATTGATGTACCGCTCCCGTCAACCGGCATGTTGTTAAGTACATGTACAACTATATCTTTTTCGCCAGTAAGCTCAATTATGTTGCGGTAATTTTGTGTATCACCAAATTCAGGCTGTGAAAGAATTTCTGTTGTTCCGCCTATGTAAAGGGTCACCCCTTCTTTCTCATCCTTGAAGATTTTATCAATTGAATCTATAAATACTTTTATTATCTCTTTAGAATCACTTTGAATATCTTTAATTCTTTCTAAAAATGTGTTTCTTATTTCAGTAAGCGTTAAGCCCCTAAGTTTCTCATTTAAAATTCCGGAAATTCTCTCAAGCTTATCCCTTAAGATACCCGACTCTATATCAAATAAAAGCGTTCTTACCAGCCCTGACTTAATAGATACCACTACAAGTAGTTTTGTTGATGAAAGATTTACCAACTCAAGCTTTTCAAATATTCCTTGAGAAAAATACGGCTGCGAAACAATGCTTATTTCTTTTGAAAGCCTTCCGAGGATTTTTGATACCTCCTTGTATATTTCATCCTTCCCTGAATCTGCATCATTGATCTGTGAGCTCAACAGGTCTTTTTCGTTTTGAATTAACGGGTCGCTTTCCATTAGCTCATTAACAAAATACCTGTATCCTTTATCAGTTGGCACCCTGCCACCGGAAGTATGATTGTGTGTTAAGAAGTTCAGGTCCTCCAGATCACTCATAACATTTCTTATTGTTGCTGGCGAAAGGTTAATTTCAGTTGATTTTGAAATATATCTTGAGCCAATAGGACTTGCTGTATGTATAAACTCTTCTATTATACACCTTAAAATAACTTTTTCCCTAAATGATAGTTCTTCCATAATTTTAGCACTACTACAATCTAATTGCTAACAAATATAATAAGTTCCGGACTACAATATTAGCTAAAATTTGAGAATTCTTCAAGATATAACAGCTTTCCGCTTCTAAATCTTAAGTACACGACACTAATTACACTAATTGTCACTAATAAATTCGTGAAATAACGACTTCTATGCCTTGGCGCATATTTAATGCTTTTAAACTTAAGTA
>JAYTUN010000124.1:0-22664 GCA_043744495.1 Ignavibacteria bacterium | reverse complement strand
GATTTTCAGGGCTAAAGCCCTGAATTCAACGTATTTTTAAACCCCCGACATAAATGTCGGGGTTAAAACATATTCCTAAGCGGTCAACTTGAGTAAGTAACTTATATATGTTAATGGAAATAGCTATATAAAGACTGTTTTATTGTAATAAAAAATAAATTTGAAGGAATTTTGCTAAACAGTAAAATTTTCTATTAGTTCAAGAAAATAATTATTTTTTTAAATATTTGTTTTAAAGAATAATTAGAATTATATTTGCAGATTAACATTTAAAAACTAACTTAAAAAGCATGAAAAATCACAGTTTAGGTTCAATTTTCATTGTTTTATTGATTTGCGTTTTTGCTTTAACCAGTTGCGGTAAAAAAACTGAAACAACTGATAAAAAAACTGACACAAAAACAGATACAAAGACCCAGACAACAGATAAAAAAGAAAGCGACAAGAAAAAGAAAGAGATTAAAAAATCAGATGCTCCTAAAAAAGAGCTTAAATCTGAAGTTCCGGCAGACTGGACAGAGCTTGTTTCAAAAGACGGCAAATTTCATTTCAGTGCTCCATCCAACTGGACAATTGCAGCAGATTCTGAAACAAAATTTACTGCGATGAATGATGATAAATCTATGGGTGTTACTTTTGTTATTTTTTCAAATGATAAAATAACATCAGAAGAATTGTTAGAGTTAGCATTGGGTGATTTTGATTTTGATCCCGATGGCGAAGCTTTTGCTTATGAAGAAGGAAACATGGAAGGCTATATTACCGCTGCAAGAGGAAAACTTGATGGTGCTGATATGATGATGTATGTTATGAGTGCAGTTGAAAACGGCGGAAAAGGAAATTATGTATTGTATATTTATACACCTACAGCTAATTTTGAAAAGAACAATGCTACAATGGAAAAGATATTATACAGCGCAAAGCTTAAATAAAATTAAAAAATATAAAGTTATTAAAAGAGCTTGAATTTCAGGCTTTTTTTTTGTAGCGCGTACGGGGATCGAACCCGTACTCTCCGCCTTGAGAGGGCGGCGTGTTAACCAATTACACCAACGCGCCTTTTACAATTAACAATTATCAATGAGCAATTAACAGTAAAAACATTTTTTAAAATTTTCGTCTATTACTTAAAAAATTAATAGGATATCTAAAGTAATAACATCTAAGATTTTTTCAATTTTTGGACAATAATATTTGCTTCTGCAAGTCCGCAGCCAAGAGTATTTCTAACCAGTTTGACTGCTTCTGTTTCTTTATTCTGTAATAAAAGATTTTTAGCATCCATTAAATATGGCTCAAGCTCTTCAACATATTCTATTTTTAAGTGCTTGAATAAAAAATCAATTTTCTTTTCGATTATTGAAATTCTGTGTGAAAGCTCACCTATTAATGCTGAAGCTTCAGTATCCATAAGTTATTATAATATTTAGTAAACATTCATTGAGCATTATATATATTGATAATCCTTAAGGCTAATTTTTGAATCAACTGAAACAGTCAAATATTATTTTGTTGACTTACCAGGGTCCAAACCTAACTCTCTTGATCCTAAATCAAGAGTGCTGCCAGTTGCGCTAATTGGTAAAATTAAATAATGTTTACAAATATAAATATAAACAAATTAATGCAATAGGTATTATTTAATTATGGTAATAAACAAAAATAGGCTGCTAAATTCAGCAGCCTTTGAGTTATTCTAACATAAATAGTTTCTATTTAGATGGCGGCAAAACTACTTCATCTATAATATGAACAATTCCGTTTGTTGCTTTAACTGATGCTGCAATTTTACCTTTATCAATAAAAAATGCTCCATCTTTCTTGGTTATCTTTGCATTTGTGCCATCAACCATGTTTATACTCTGACCGTCCTGAAGCATATCAGTTGTATAAACTGCAACTGCAACATGATGCTGCAGGATATCTGCCAGCTTCTGTTTATTTTCAGGTTTTAAAAGGTCATCAAGTGTGCCTTTGGGAAGTTTATCAAATGCGGCATTAGTTGGAGCAAATACGGTAAAAGGTCCGGCATTAGAGAGTACATCAATTAATTCGGCTGCTTTTAATGCAGTAACCAGGGTTGTATGGTCAGGTGATCCGGCAGCAATTTTAACAACATCTTTTGCTGAGACATCATCTTTTACGTTTGACTGACCTACAGGTGACTGCTCTTTCTGGGTAGTTGATTTATCCTGTGTTTTAGTTGATTTATCATCTTTACCGCAAGCAAAACTCAAAAAAGAGACTAATATTGCAAATAATAATAAATTTTTCATGATTTTACATTTATATTTAAGAATGGAATATATTAATTCAAGTTATACTCAAAAATAAGATGTTTTACCTTGAAATCCTTTGACTTAAGTCAATATTATACAATATTTGTCATTTATATAATAATTATGTTATAATTACCTACTATAATATTAAAAAACCCGGTTATAGACCGGGTATTGAAATGTAACTAAATATTATGTTGTATCTTTTGAGCAAGAAGTAATTAAATTCACTTCACAATATCTCTATACAAAGGGTCTAAAAATAATAAATAATTCATTAAGCTGATATTGTAATTATCTGATCTTCGTTTTTTTGTCAGTATTATTAAGCTGTTCATATAAGCTTCATCATAATATTCATTTTTATCCATAAGTAATTTCTCATTTTCTTCAAGTAAAATTGAGTACCAAATTTCCTCTGAGCTGACATTGCCATCAATCCAAATTTCATTTTTGGGAATAAAACGATATGCAGATGAATTCCCGCTAAATCCGAAATCTGGGTAAATGTTTTTCCTAAGAAAGTAACCATCAACAACCCAAACGTTATTACCTTCATAGATGCCAAGTTTATAAATATATACATCCATTAATTTAATTTTATCAGGCAATGAACTTATTTCCTTTACAGTATCAAAGTCATATGGTTCTACTTCCGGAAGAATTAATTCATGCTCTCTGGATAATCTTGAGTTTTGATCTCTGATATTGAGTTCAAGTGATAATGAGGAATCATGAGCATCATAATAATCCATAATATCATTATACATTAAATTGCATTCATTTATTTCATGCTCAAGAGTTGTTATATATTCACTTGCCGAAACTGCATTATCTATCCAAATTTCACCTTTAGGAACGAAAGTATATCTTGCTGAATTTCCGCCGTAAACAAACTCGCCAAATACCGAAGTGCGAATATTAAAACCATCAACAATCCAAATCCTGTATCCCTTATATTCACCGGCATAATATCTGTAAATCATGTTTGCAGGAATAGAATCCAACCCTGAATTAAAAGAATATATTGAATGTAATGATCCATAAAATAAGAATAAAATAGTCAGGTATTTAATAATTTTCATTTTTGCAGTTTAACAGTTAGTAAAAATAATACAATAAATGGTGAATTTGTATCTAAAATTAAAAGAAATATGCAATTAATTATCCTTAGTAATTATTATGAAATCTGGTTATTTTTACTGTAACATATAATTAATAATGCAGTTAAAAGCTTTAGTAAATCGTTATAAGAAAAGGATATCCCTTGCGCTGAGTTTGGTGGTAATTGAAAATGTAGCATGGATAGTTGAACCAGCATTATTTGGTATTCTGATTGATGCTATAATTGATAAAGCCTACGTTGACCCGCAAAGTAATTTTGTATTGCCTCTGGTCTTATGGGTAGCAGCATTTTTGATCAATTCAGGGGTTGGTTCTTTACGCAGATTACTTGATACAAGGATTTACCTTAAAATTTTTGCAAATTTAGCAGCCGAGGTTTCACAAACTTCGATAGAAAAGAAATTATCTGTTTCCAAAACTGCTGCAAGAGCAGAACTCTCATATCAATACGTATCTTTCCTTCAATACAGAATTCCGGAAATAATAGAGCACTCAATTGCTATTTTAGGAGCTATTATTGCAACATCTATTATTGACTGGAGGATATCACTTACATGTGGAATAATAATAATCCCAATTTACTTCATAACAAGGTTCTATAACAGCAAAATACTTAAACTTCAAAAAGAATACCACGATACATATGAAAATATGTTTGATATTTTTTCCACTAAAGACCCTGAAAAGGTAAGAGAATATTACTTGAACATGGCGCGCCCACAAAAGAAAATTTCTGACTGGGGAGCTTTTAATTTTGGTTTGATGAGAGTTGTACTTCTGGCTATATTCCTGGTAGTATTATATATAGCAATTGATCTGGATGATTTCAGTGCTGGAGAACTTTACACAATAGTTGCATACCTATGGACGTTTATTACTTCAACTGAATACCTTCCTGAACTATTCGAAAGCTGGACATCACTTACCGATGTTTCAAGAAGACTTAAAAAAGAAGAGATATAAAAAATTATTTAATAAATTGCTAATTTTCAATCTGTTTTACATATATTTGTAAGTATATGATTTAATAATTAATTATTAAAGGAAGTAAAATGCAGATATTCAGTAAAAAAATTACAGCTAAAGAAATAGTGGTATTGCTATTGGGAGTATCATTTTGTGTAGTCCTTTTTATTGTTATGATGGGATTATTCAGAAATGAAATGACTAAAGAACCTTTTGTTAATTTTGATCAGAATGAAACTGATCCTAATCATATAGATCTTGTATTGCAGGTTACAAATATTGATCCAGTAAAGGGTGATGTACAGATAAGAGTAATCCCTGAACCGGTTGGAGATTATTCATTAGACAGCGTTACATTAAATAAAGATATTACCATTTACACTAACAGCAACAGCGGAAAAAATGAATTTATATTCAAAAAAGGGAGCCGGATAAATGCGTTTGAAGTAACTGTAGATATGTATGACGGATTTCTGATGGAATATCCTTATGATAAGCATAAAGCATTTATCAGTCTTTATATTGTAACTCCTGAAAGTGACAGCACCGGGCAAATTAAAAATAAAGAAGTTTCAATTGTAAAAGAAACAAATTTCCTGGCTTCTATTCAGGGATACAGGGTAACAACTGCAAATGAAATTGAATCTTCTGGAGGTTATACCGGACTTGAAATATATTTTGAAAGAACTGCAGCTGTAAAGATGTTCTCTCAATTTACTATGATCTTATTCTGGTTATTTACAATCAGTGTAGCTCTTGTAGTTTTTTCAATTGTTATAAGAAACCGAAAGGTTGAGTACTCAATGTTCGCATTCCTATCAGCAATGCTATTTGCTTTACCTGCTTTAAGAAATATACAGCCATTTATTCCAACAATTGGCTGTTTATCAGATTATGTATCATTCTTCTGGGCAGAAGCTGCTTCAGCCTTAGGGTTGGTTGTAATGGTTTTTACATGGCTTAAGAGACCGGGACCGAAGCAATCATAAAGTTTTAAAATATTGGCTTATCCAGGGATCTTGTAAAGAGATCCCTTTTTATATTCTAATCCTTGCATCCAGAATACTGCATTTAACTTTGTCATCAAAAAATACAAACGGGTTCAGGTCAATTTCTTTGAATTCCGGAAAGTCCCGGCTTAACTGAGATAGCCTTAACAGGCTTTCCTGAATATATTCAAGGTTTACCGCTTTTTTACCCCTTACACCTTTTAACATTTCAAAGCTTTTTATAGAGCGTATCATGTTGTAGGCTTCAACATCATTTATAGGGACAAGTTTGAAATTTACATCTTTGAAAACTTCAACAAATATTCCACCTAAACCAAACATAATCAAATTTCCGGCTTTTTCATCATGGGTTATTCCTAAAATAGTTTCTACTCCACCGGATACATAAGGCTGGATTAAAAATTTCTCCAATAATTTAAATGCATTTTTTGCTTTTAGCTTATCAGTTATTTTATTAGCTGATCTTAATAGTTCATCCGGATTATGGATATCAACTTCAACTCCGCCAAGATCTGATTTATGAATAAGCTTTTTACCAACAGCTTTTAATACAACCGGATATTTCAACTTATCGGATATCTGAATAAGTTCAAAAGTATTTTTCGCAAATATTGAATTTACAATTGGTAAACCGTAAGCGTCCAGTATAACTGATACTTCTTCAGAATTTAAATAAATATTGGATTTATTCCTGTATTTGCTTACTATTTTCTTTACTGTCTTTTTATCAGCGTCAAATTCTTTATAAATTCCTTCAGGTCTTTCTTTCCATTTCTTATACGCAGCCATTTTAGAAATAGCTCTGGCGGCATACTCCGGAAATCTATATATCGGTGGGTGAACAGGAGATACTTCTTTTAACATTGGTATAACATCATCCTGCGACATCATAACAAGCATTACAGTTTTATCATTATTCCTTACAGTTTCACAGAGTGAAGATGCAATTTCAAGTGTATCAAGCATAAGCGGTGGACCGACTACTATTATTAACGAATCAATATTTTCATCTTCAAGCATTAACTTTGCAGCCCCGGAATACATTTTAGCATCAGCCGGAGGCAGCAGATCAACTGGGTTAAACACAGATGCTTCCTGTGGAGCGATTTTCCTGAGCTTATTTTTGGTTTTTGAAGATAGCTCGGGTACAGCTAAACCATAATTTGCGCATTCATCAACTGCCAGAATAGCAGGACCTCCGGCATTTGTTAAAATTCCTACCCTGTTACCTTTTGGCAGCTTTGCCATATCAAATGCACGGGCTGTATCAAACATTTCATCTGTTGTATTAACTCTTATCACTCCGCTTTGCTCAAGGAAAGCATCAACAATAACATCATTACCAGCCAAAGCGCCTGTATGAGATGATGCAGCCTTCATACCTGCCGATGTTCTTGCTGATTTAATTACAATTACAGGTTTTGTTCTTGTAATTTCACGGGTAAGCTCCATAAAGTCTCTGGGGCTTCCAAATGACTCAAGATATAATGTAATAACTTTTATATCATCATTATGCCACCAGTATTGCAGAACTGTGTTTCCTGAGACATCTGCTTTATTACCAATGCTGATAAATTGTGCAAGACCTATATCATTTTGCTGTACAGTTCTTAATACTGCGGCTCCAAGTGCTCCGCTTTGGGAAATAAAACCAATTCCTCCATGTATTGGGGTCCCCTGAACAAATGTACAGTTAAGCCTTACATCAGGATGTGTGTTTATCAAGCCCATGCAATTTGGACCCACCAGCCTGATATTATATTTTTTTATCTTCTTAACAAGTTCGGCTTCAAGCTTTGCACCTTTTTTACCTGTTTCTTTAAACCCCGCAGTAATAACTATTACAGAGTGAATCTTCTTTTTATGACAATCATCAATTGTTCTTAATACAAAATCTTTTGGCACCATTAATACAGCCAGGTCAATTACATCTTTAATTGATGTAACATCAGGATAACATTTGATACTGTGAACTGATGTGGCTTTAGGATTAACCGGAAATATACTTCCTTTAAATCCAAATTTGATCAGGTTCCTGACAAGCTCAAAACTCAGGGTTCCTTCTCTTGTTGATGCTCCGATTACAGCAATTGATTTTGGGTAAAAGGTTTTATCCAATGGGTTATTCATATGATCATTTCTTTATTTAACGGGCAGCTAATTAATTAATTCTGCTTCGTATCCTGCTCCTATTACAGCATTAAGTACAGATACTTCATCAGTTCTAGAATCATCAATAATTATAGTAATAATTTTTGTTTCAAGGTTAATATCAAGTTTTTTAATTCCTTCAAGCTGATTTATTGATCTTGTTATACTTTTTTTACATGCTTCGCAGCTCATTTCTGTACATTTGATCTTTATAGTTTTGTCTGCTAACGCTATCTCTATCATTTTATTTTCAGATAAATAATTATTAAATAAAATATTTGAATATGCAAAATTTGCTGATCCGCATGATGCTGCATATAAAGTGAAAACCGAAAAAGTAATTAAGTATTTTTTCATTTCATATCCGGTATATAGTATGTGAAATTAATGTTATAAGTTGTTGAGCCCTGTGCATTTACTCCAAAATCATTTCCGGGCAGTCCTGTTTTTACTGAAGATGTTATCCTGAAAGGTATAGATGGATAGAATGTATACGCAATTATAAGGTTAGTGCTTCTTTCGTTGGAATTTTCTATTGCAGCGCCATTTATTCTGTAGTTATTCTGAAAAAAACCCGAAGCTGTTAAAGAAACTGCATGCCTGCTGTTGATAATGTAATTAGCTGTAAGTGAATAATTAAATTTTTCACCTGCTTGTTTCCTGTAATCATAACTTATAGCTTCGCCGAAATACTTATCATACTTCTTTTCGAAGCTATGCTGCCAGCTTAGATCTGTAATCAACTGAAATTTTGATTTAATAATACTTTTTGTCAGTGAAATACCAAGTGTAGTAGAATAAAATCCTTTACCAGTAATATCCACGTCATTTTGAGCCGTTTCTTCTGATTTACCAGTTGGCAGATTTAAACTGAATGTTAATGCAAGGTATGGAAGCGTTTTATCGAGGGTTAATTTCTTTCCATCTTTTTTAGGCTGGAATTCATGAAATATTTCGTACCTGCCTCCTATTACAATATCTCCAATACCTGAACCGTTTTGTTTTAATCCGGGAATATTACTGTTATTGAAAATAAACGGCAGTGATATTGCAAATTGTATATGGCGGTTAAGTCTGTAGGCAGTATTTGAAATTATTTTAAGCTGACTTTGTGAGTAATTGGTCTCCAGCCATTTTCCGTTTTTATCCCATACACCTGTGTAATTATCACGTGATACCCCAATATTGAATAATGCCAGTCCGTCGAGTGATAATACCGCAAGGTCGCCTGTACCTCCACCACAGCTATTACAGGTATATAGCGTGTCATGGAAACAAATAATTAGTATTATTATTAATATTAATCTTTTCATTTGTTAATTTACCTGTAAAATAAATTTTGGAGCGGGAGTACGTGTAATGAAACTACCTGAAACTTTAATTGAATCATACAAAAACCATTCACCTGCCATATTGAAGTTAGCAGTGCCTTCATACTTCCCACCGGTAATGGAAACAGGATTAACATTATTGCTTGAGCCGTGACCCATAGATTCCATCCATGGTCTGATGAACATTTCAGCATCATTTATCTCAGTATAATTTGTCATATCAGTTGTATAGTGCAGCATGTATTCAACTGTATTTAAACCAACTCTTGGAGCTGAAGGTGAGATTAAAGATAACATATATGTTTTTTGAGTAGCGGAATTATCCCATGCATAAATTTGGGTTTTGGATGAATAATCAAGACTCATTATTGCTGAATCAACAAAAACCTGTCCATTATAGTTAAAATCAGCAGCCCAGAATGCTGCAGTATCATACATTATAAATACCGCATAACCTGTGAACATATTCTTTTCAGAATTGAAGTTGAATTGTTCCGATACGGGAACAGAGTGGTTGGCTCCGCCAATGCCATGATACATTGTTGGTTTAAATTTTACATAACCCTGGTTTTGTTCAGCATTATTTAAATAAACTTTAAAGCCAAGATTGTTATAGCCATAAATAAAGTTAGTACCAGAGGTACTGTAAACCTCAAATTTGTTATTGCTGCCTTCAGCCGTGAAAATTTTTGTATAATCTGAAGGCTCATTATTTACATTTGTAATTGGGTTATCACTTCCGCATCTGCTGAATATGAACAGCGTAGTGAAAAGTATAAAAAATAATTTTTTCATGATACTTTATTTAACTTATTCCAAAAATGGCGATTTTTTTCATATTTTAAAATGACTTAAGTCAATTAAATCATAGAATTAGATGATAATTATAGTTTGAAAAATAATAATTTATATAAAAAAACCCGGTTTTTCCGGGTTTTAAAAATTTGTTTCAGAACGCTTCTCCCAGGCTTATCATTTCCTTTGCAACAAGTTCGGCACCTCTTTCAAGTGCCTGTTTGTTAATTGGTAGCAGGTTATGATATCTTTCCGGAAGTACTTTCTTCAGAGCTTCAATAATTGAAGCAATTTTTACAACGGGTTTTCTTTCAAGATACGCGCCAAGAATTATCATATTAAGTATCTTGCTGTTTTTCATTTTAACGGCTTCAGTTGCCGCCGGTATGCCGATGATCTCTATATCTGTTCTTGTACTGGGTTTAAATATGTTTGATGATTCATAAATCAACAAACCGCCCGGTTTAATTTTTGATTCAAATTTTTCCATTGATGGCTGGTTAAGTATGATAGCAGAATCAAAAAATGATATTATGGGTGAGCTTATTTTACTATCAGAAATTATAGCTATGCAGTTAGCTGTTCCGCCGCGCATTTCAGGTCCGTATGAAGGCATCCATGAAATTTCCTTATTTTCAACCATTCCCGCATAAGCAAGTGTCATTCCCATTGAAAGGACTCCCTGTCCCCCAAATCCGGCAACTATGAGTTCTTCTAACATTGCTATTTTACCTCCTCAAGTAATTTCAGATCTTCGCCCTTTGGCAGCTTAACATCACCCAACGGGAAAGTTTTTATCATTTCATTCTCAATATAATTGATAGATTCAATTGGCGTCATCTTCCAGTTTGAAGGACAGTTACCGACGATCTCTATCAGACATGTTCCTTTATTCAGCTTCTGATATTTGAAAGCATTTTGAATTGCTTTCTTGGCTTTCCTTACAGATGTTGCTGAATTTACTGCCTGCCTTGTTACATAAAACGCTCCGGGCAATTGGCTTATCAGCTCAGATACTTTAATTGGGTAACCATTATCAGCTACATTTCTACCAAACGGACTTGTTGTGGTTTTCATTCCCATAAGGCTTGTAGGCGCCATTTGACCGCTTGTCATACCATAAACAGCATTGTTAATAAATATTATAGCAATGTTTTCACCGCGGTTGATAGCATGAAGTGTTTCTGCAATTCCAATAGCGGCTAAGTCGCCATCACCCTGGTAAGTAAAAACATACTTATCGGGCATTAATCTTTTTATTCCTGTTGCAACAGCGCAAGCTCTTCCATGAGCAGCTCCTGACATATCTATATCCATGTAATCATAAGCAAATACTGCGCAACCTACAGGCGCAACACCAATTGTATCTTCCTGAATTCCCATTTCATCAACTACTTCCATGATCAGTTTATGTACCAGGCTGTGCGCGCATCCCGGGCAGTAATGCATGTTAACATCTACCATAGTTTTAGGTTTATGGTAAACAACTTCATATCCTTCATCAAGGCAACTTGGTCTTTCGGGAATGATATTTTCAGAAATATCCGGTTTAACCGGTTCTTTCATGGCTGGTTCATCTTTAACAGTAATTAGCTGTTCTTCTGCCAGCAAGTTTTCTTCAGAACGCATGATATTTATTAATTAATTTTTCTAATTTATTTACAATTTCTTCCGGGTTAGGAAGCATTCCGCCAAGCCTGCCGTAAAATTCAACCGGCACTTTACCATTCACAGAAAGCCGTACATCTTCTACCATCTGTCCAGCGTTAAGCTCAACAGTAAGCATCAATTTCATTTTATCTGCAAGCTGGTTAAGTCTTTCACCAGGATAAGGGAACAATGTAATAGGTCTTAATAATCCAACTTTAATCCCTTTTTCTCTTGCAATATTTACAGCTTTGTGACATATCCTTGCAGTCAGTCCATAAGCAACTATAAGATACTCGGCATCTTCAGTATCAATTTCTTCAAATCTTACTTCATTTTTCTGCATCTCGTTGTACTTTGCAACTAACTTTTCGTTATGTTTTTCAAGCTGTTCAGGCTGAATGTGGAGCGATGTTATGTAATTTCTCTGGCGTGAAGCAGGCTTGCCAACTGTAGCCCAGGGTTTATCAAATTTCTGCGGAGTGAATTTACCAAATGTAACTTTTTCCATCATTTGCCCAATTGCGCCATCGCTTAATATTAAAACTGGATTGCGGTATTTATCGGCAAGATCAAATCCAAGAAAAACAAAATCTGCCATTTCCTGTACTGATGAAGGTGCAAGAACTATCATCTTGTAATCGCCGTGTCCACCTCCTTTTACTGATTGGAAATAATCTCCCTGTCCCGGTTGAATCGTTCCAAGACCCGGACCTGCACGGTTAACATTTACTATCAGGCATGGAAGTTCAGCTCCGGCTAAATAAGAAATACCTTCCTGCATTAAGCTAATTCCCGGTGATGAAGAACTTGTCATAGCCCTGAATCCTGCACCTGCTGCTCCATAGACCATGTTGATAGAAGCAACTTCGCTTTCTGCCTGAAGAACGATTCTTCCACGTCCGGGCATTTCCTTTGCAAGATATTCAAGCACTTCTGATTGCGGAGTAATAGGGTAACCGAAATATGCATCGCATCCTGCCTGAATAGCAGCTTCCGCCAATGCTTCGTTACCTTTCATTAATATAGTTTCCAAATTAGGTTCCATCTTAGTAATAATTTCTTTAGTAAAAAATGTTTAATAATAATTGTATTATTAAATATAATCCATTGAGCTCAAATCACCATAAACCGGAGAGGTGATTATTGCCTTAATTTCTTCTCTAATATTTTTTGGAGTAATGTCTTCACGTTTACTGTTCTTTTTTGGATTGGTTCTGTAAACGGTGATAATCGCATCCGGACAAACAAGCGCGCAGTTAACGCAGCCGGTACAGAGATCGTTATTTGCAATTATATATCGGTATCCTTTAATATTTATTGTGTCTGAAAGTGTCAGTGCATTTTCTTTGCAGGCAGTCCGGCATAATTCGCATCCTTTGCATTTTTGTATTTCAATATCAACCATTCCCTTAACTTTTCTTTCTCTTACCGGTGTAGTTTTTGTAGTTGAAGTGGTTTCTGTTGTCGGTTCCATTATAGTAGTATTTAAATGGTTAGAATTTATACAAAATGGCATAGAAAGCTCCTAAAAACTATTACTTGTATCATATTAAAATATGATATTTATCACTTTAATTTATTCAAAAAGGTAAAAATAAGCTGATTTTGCGATATGGAAGTGAAAAAAATAATGGGACCCGGATATGAGCCCCATTAATTGAAAGGTTAATCTAAAGATGAATAAGACACGGGTTTCTGTGCTATAGATTAGTTCAAATTTGAACCAGGCTTTTCTTCAGGAAAATCAATTCAACCCATGAATGACTTTATAGATTATTTAGAGTTTTTTAATTTAGTTATTAAATGTACCCGTTTAAGCCTTTTTCGCTCGTTTAAGAGAGCATCTCTTTCAGAATACCCAAATCTTACAATACAAAGATAATACATTTTTTACCTAAATAAAATAACCTGCATCACTTTGGATTATGATTTTTATCTATAAAGAGTAAATAGGTAGCCTCATATGTATTTTTACGGAGAGTAATATTAATACAACTATTCAGGCACTTCCAAATATACATACTACCAAATAGCCAGTAAACCGCCCATTAATGTAATTGAAATAAGCTGGTAAATTATAAAAAGAAAATACAACATTTTGGGTTTACCTTCGTACATATAACCGGGAATAACAGTTGTAACAACAAAGCCAAGCCAAACCCAGAACCCTATCATAACACCCTGGCTAAATGTATTTGTCATGCTGAATTTTATCAGGTGTGCAAGTATATAAGCAAAAAGAAGCGAAGCAATAGTATTAACCATATAGGTCATTGCCATACCGGTAGGAGAAAAACCCTGATTAAGCTCTTCTTCGGTTTTACCCATTGAGCGCATCCAAAGCTTACCCATAACGTAAGGTGAATACCATAGCGCGCCAATTACCATATTGATAACACCTGCAATTACAACAGGAACTAGATTAAGCGTGGGATCGGGCATAGATTATTGGTTAAAAGTTTCAGTTTACATTTATTGTTGCCCGACTAGGGGTCGAACCTAGACTCTCTTGATCCAGAATCAAGCGTGTTGCCAGTTACACCATCGGGCAAAAATAGAACGAAAAACATTGAACAAAAAAGTATTATATTAAATCCCATTGAAGTAGCGTGTTGAACTCCGCATTAGCGGAGTGAAATCCTGCTTTAGCAGGATTGCCAGTTACACCATCGGGCAAAAATAGAACGAAAAACATTGAACAAAAAAGTATTACATTAAATCCCATTGAAGTAGCGTGTTGAACTCCGCATTAGCGGAGTGAAATCCTGCTTTAGTAGGATTGCCAGTTATAGAATATCCGACTTTGGCGGACACCATCGTGCAATAATAGAACGAAAATCTTTAAACTCTTATACTAGAACTTGCTTGTTTGCTAGTAGCGTATTAGTTGCCGGATGAAATCCTACTTTAGCAGGATTGCCAGTTATCGAAGATCCGGCTATTGACTGACACCATCGGGCAGAATTTTAAGAATCCATAAACTTTTAATGAAACCTAAAAACTGATTACAAAGATAACAATTTTGAACTATACTGTAAAGTTGAAAATTTGCACTAATCTTTGCATTTAATGTTACACTGAATAATGTTATTTTTGTTAATAATAAGGGATTTACCCATTCAAAAAATTTCTAAATAATTTACGGAGAATTAATGTATTTCAGGTTAAAAAGTTCAACAGTTAAAGATGCGGGTATTGGGGTATTTTCGACAGGTTATATTGAAAAAGGAAACATGATCACGACATTATTTGATGAAAATGATGTTCAGTGGGTTTCAAATGAAGAGTATGATAAGTTAAGCATATCTCATGAAATGAAGGATAATTTCTCTATCAAATATGATGACGGATACTCAATGCCGGGCGATTTTAACAGGATAAGCGTTGGCTGGTACTTGAATCACTCAACTGAACCCAACCTGCATTACAACGATGAATATGAGTATTTCGCTTCAAGGGATATCCATTCCGGAGAAGAGCTGTTTATTGATTACGATAAGCTGTAAAAAAGAAGAAATATCTAGCAACCAATGTTATCTTTAAAATCCCTATTATCAACTATTGGGGGTTTTTACTTTGCTTTTAAATACAAATCATTTTTTGTAAATTTGAGTAATTTATGAGATGGTGATGGCTCCAAAAACATTGCAGTCAACATCATCAAAGTAATTTAATCTAAAAATTATGATAAAATATATAATATTTTTTTTCTTATTTGTTTCAATGGTCTCAGGTTGTATCCCTTCTCATTATGCTGTTGATGATGTAAGTGTTACTAAAGTTTATGAATTTGAAAACATTCCAAAAGATAAAATTTATTATAAAACACTTAAATGGGTTGCTTTGAACACATACTGGTCATCATCTGTTTTTGATGCTAAAAGCCTTGCGGGCGGTTTTATTGTGGTTAAAGCTTACGTCTCAGCAATTGATGTTAATGAAGAAGTATTAATACGCTGCATTTTTGATTTTGATATAAAAGATAATAACATGAAGTTAAGGATATTTAATAATGATTCTGGCAATACTCTCATGAAAAAAGATAAAGGGAATTTCAAACAAACTTTAGAAACAATTTGCAATGATGTAGCAAATTATATTAGAACAAACACTGACTATTAACATTGGTTATTCGTTAATTCTTACAGGCAGTAATTTATGTCCGAAAAGCTTCAGAACTTGGTTAACTTTATCAATCCTTAAGGTTTCTTTACCTTGTTCTAATTCTCTGATAAATCTTAATCCTACTCCTGTTTTTTGGGCTAAATCAATTTGTGTTAGATTAGCTATTTTTCTTTTTTCTTTTATGAAAGCAGATAATTCATTAATCATATTAAGTTAATTTTCCATTACTTATTTTTTCCTTAAAAGTAAAGTTAAATTTTAATTTTATTTATTAAAACACATATTGTTATACCCTATTGGGTATAAATGGATATGTATTTTATACCCTAACAGGTATAATATAATATTATATTTTAAAAATTATCAAGGGTCAGGAAGTAATAAAAAAAGCCCCTCATTTTATAAATGAGAGGCTTCGAATAGGGTTAGGCAAGTTATGCCCTTGCCCTCCTAAAACTTTGATTCGACATTCACGCTCCTTTCCAAGGGGTTATAATAAAACTCCCCCTGCATACAAATATACAATTAATTTATAATAAAAGTTCAACTAATTAATTATTTTTTTTACTTTTTTATGCGAAGCCACGCCTGAGGCGGGCACGGCATTCTGTGGACTTTTGCTTTAGCACTTTTTATTTAAAGCTATTCAATGCCTTCATATAATTAGCTCTTTCAAATGCACCCGGGTTTGCAACTGAGCGGTGGCTCATTGAACCCTTCATCAATTTCAATGATTCATATTCATGCTCAACCATCCACTTTTCCATATCTGCCAGCACATTTTTTATGTGACCTATACCGTACCTGTGTAAAGCGGCAAACATCTGGGTTACACTTGCGCCAGTCATAATAAGCTTTAGTACATCTTCGGCAGTATTAACGCCGCTTGTTGCGGCAAGCGATGCATTCAGCTTGCCGTAAAGTATTGCAATCCACCTTAAAGGCAGGCGCATTGACTGGCTGCTACTAAGCAGAATATTCGGCACAACTTCTAGATTTTCAAGATCAATATCCGGCTGGTAAAACCTGTTAAACAATACTAGCCCATCAACACCTTCATTATCAAGCCTTTTGGCAAAATGACCCATTGCACTTATGTAAGGACTTATCTTCATTGCTACTGGAATACCAATATTATCTTTAACAGAACGTAAAGTTTCAACATAAATATTTTCAATATCTTCTGAAGTTGTGTTGAGATCTGTTGCAAGCATATATATATTCAGTTCAATTGCATCAGCTCCTGCTTCTTCTATTAGCTTTGCATACTTAGTCCACCCGCCATCAGTGCATCCATTTAAACTTCCAATCACAGGAATGCTGACACTTTCTTTTATCTTGTGTAGATGCTCAATATATTCATCGGGTCCAAGGATATAACTCTGTTCAGGGAAATATGTAAGAGCTTCAGGAAAAGAGTCAGAATGATACGAGGTATGATGAAATAACTCAAGAGCATCATGAGTAATCTGCTCCTCAAAAAGCGAATACATTACAACTGCTGATGCTCCAGCATCTTCCATTTTTTTTACATTCCCAATATCGCGGGATAGTGGAGAGGCAGATGGAACTATCGGGTTCTTCAGGTTCATTCCAAGATAATGTGTTGAGAGGTCAATCATTTTTCTATCCTTTTCCCGCGCCGTGCCTGTATCAGGCAGGAAAGCGGGAATCTAATAATTTATAATATTTTTTTTGGAATGCATTGACTGAGTCAATGCTGCACTGACATAGTCAGTGCACTCCAAAGGTTATCAAATCTTTAAAAATGGTTTCTGGTAATCTGCATCCATATCTTCATACATCTTCCACCGTTTGGTAACATCATTCTGTGCTTCTTTCATAAGTATCTTTGCCTGTTCAGGGTGACTCTTTGTAAGCATCTTGTATCTTGTTTCCATATATGCATAATCTGAAAGTTTAATCTTTGGTGGTTTGCTATCAAGCTTAAATGGCGTTTCACCTGTTAATGCAAGCTCAGGGTTATACCTAAACAGAGGCCAGTAACCTGATTCTACAGCAGCTTTCTGGTTCTGATTAGCTGTTCTCATATTTATCCCATGTGCTATACAATGACTGTAAGCAATAATAAGTGAGGGTCCATCGTATTTTTCAGCTTCAACAAACGCTTTAAGAGTCTGTGAGTCATTTGCTCCAAGTGCTACTCTTGCAACATATACATTTCCGTAGCTAAGAGCAAGCATGCCAAGATCTTTCTTCGCTGTTGTTTTACCTGCCGCAGAAAATTTTGCAACTGCTGCGCGAGGTGTTGATTTGGATGTCTGACCACCGGTATTTGAATATACCTCTGTATCCAGAACAAGAAGGTTTACATTTTTTCCTGAAAGAAGTACATGGTCAACTCCTCCGAAGCCAATATCATAAGCCCATCCGTCACCGCCCATTATCCAAACTGATTTTTTAACCAGGTAATCACTAAGCCATAACAGGCTCATCGCAGAATCGCTTTTACTTCCTGCAAGCTTCCGTTTAAGATCCGCAACTCTTGCTCTTTGCCCGAATATACCAAGCTCATCATCCTGCTTTGCATTTAAAATATCATTTACAAGCTTTTCGCCTATTTCGCCGGCTAATTTTTTTAATATGAACCTTGCCTGCTCTGTATGTTTATCTATAGCTAAGCGGTATCCTAAACCGAACTCAGCATTATCTTCAAATAATGAATTGCTCCACGCCGGTCCGCGGCCTTCTTTGTTAACTGTCCACGGAGTTGTTGGCAGGTTGCCTCCGTAAATTGAAGAACAACCTGTTGCATTAGCAATTACGGCGCGGTCGCCAAATAGCTGGCTAACAAGCTTAACATATGGAGTTTCACCGCAGCCTAAACAAGCGCCTGAAAACTCAAACAAAGGCTGCAGGAACTGTGAATCCTTTACTGCTGAAACATTTACTTTTGTCCTGTCAACTTCAGGCAGGTCAAGGAAGTAATCAAAGTTAACACTTTCATTTTCTCTTAATCCTTCGGTTTCATGTGATACCATATTGATCGCTTTGAAGCGTGTTTCCTGTTTATTCTTTGCGGGGCATATTTCAACGCAAATGCCGCAACCGGTACAGTCTTCAACTGCAACCTGCAGGCTGTATTGTGCACTCTCGCCGTATTCCTTGCCTCTGTATTTGGTGTATTTGAATGTTTCAGGTACGTTAATCAGTTCTTTCGCGTCATAAACTTTTGGTCTTATAGCTGCATGTGGACATACGATAGCACATTTATTACACTGAATACATATTGCCATATCCCAAACCGGGACTTCAAGAGCAATATTCCTTTTTTCCCACATTGCTGTTCCTGCCGGATATGTACCATCCACAGGCAGCATGCTTACAGGGATCAGATCTCCCTTGCCTTCTATCATCATAGAAGTAACCCTCTTAACGAAATCAGGAGCTGCGTCTGATACAGCGTTCTTCAGCTTCTTGGTGCTTGTTGTCTTTGCGGGTACAGTAACTTCGTATAAATTCTCAAGTGTTTTATCAACTGAATCAAAATTCATCTTTACAACCGCTTCGCCTTTTTTACCGTATGTCTTTTCGATACTTTTTTTGATCTTGGCAATAGCTTCTTCGCGCGGCAGAATATTTGATATTGCAAAGAAACATGTCTGCATGATAGAATTTATCCTGACACCCATTCCGGTATCACCTGCAACTTTGTATGCATCAATTACGTAAAATTTTATTTTTTTATCAATAATTTCCTGCTGTACATTCAGGGGTAGCTCATCCCAAATCAATTCTTTGGGAACCTGTGTATTCAGCAGAAATGTTGCGCCTTCTTCTGCATTGCCAAGCATATCAATTCTTTCAAGGAATGACGGCTGGTGGCAAGCTATAAAATTAGCTCTTGTGATAAGGTATGTTGAGCGAATTGGTATTGGACCAAACCTTAAATGCGAGGTTGTCATTGAGCCTGATTTTTTTGAATCATATACAAAATATCCCTGTGCATAATTTTCAGTTTCTTCACCAATAATTTGAATTGAATTTTTACTAGCACCAACTGTACCATCTGCACCAAGACCGTAAAACATTCCGCGGAATGTTTCGGGTAATTCTACTGAAAGTGATGAATCAAAATCAAGGCTTGTATTGGTTACATCATCAATAATACCGATTGTAAAATGATTTTTGGGCTTGTCCTTTTTCATTTCATCATAAACAGCCTTTACCATTGCAGGTGTAAATTCCTTTGAAGATAAGCCATACCTGCCGCCTGTAATTTTGGGGAGTCCTTTTAAATGTAATGTACCGTTTGAGTATGATTCCGATACTGCATTAACAATATCAAGATACATTGGCTCGCCCGCAGAACCCGGTTCCTTTGTTCTATCAAGAACAGAGATTTTGTTCGCAGATGCGGGTAATACTTTTATAAAATGATCAATTGAAAACGGTCTGTATAGCCTGACAATAACCATACCAACTTTTTCACCCTTTGCAATAAGCCAGTCTATCATTTCTTTTGCAGGTTCGCTGCCTGAGCCCATAATAACGATAACTCTTTCTGCTTCGGGATGTCCGTAATAATCAAACAATTTGTATTTTCTGCCAGTTAGGTTTCCGAATTTATCCATATTGTTCTGTACAATTTCAGGGCAGACATTATAAAATTTGTTAACCGTCTCTCTTGCCTGGAAATATACATCGGGATTCTGTGCTGTACCTCTTATAAAAGGATTATCAGGTGTTAATGCTCTTTTGCGGTGCTCTAAAATTAGTTTTTCGCTTACCATAGCTTTTATATCATCATAAGTAAGCTCTTCAATTTTCATTACTTCATGAGACGTACGGAAGCCATCAAAGAAATGCAGAAATGGTATGCGGCTTTCCAGTGTTGATGACTGTGAAATAAGCGCCATATCCATTGCTTCCTGTACTGAAGCGGAGCATAACATTGCAAATCCGGTTTGGCGGACTGCCATTACATCACTATGATCGCCAAAGATTGAGAGTGCCTGAGCTGCAATTGAGCGAGCTGTTACATGGAATACAGTTGAAGTAAGCTCGCCGGCAATTTTATACATATTTGGTATCATCAGCAGTAAACCCTGTGATGCGGTGAATGTGGTTGTTAACGCGCCATTCTGTAATGCTCCGTGTACAGCTCCGGCTGCGCCGCCTTCAGACTGCATTTCCTGGACAGTAGGAATTATTCCCCACATATTAGGCTTATTTTCTGATGCCCACTGATCGCAAAGCTCGCCCATATTTGATGATGGTGTTATAGGGTAGATCGCGCAAACTTCGTTTAAATTGTAAGCAACATAGGCTGCTGCTTCATTTCCGTCTATTGTGACTTTTCTTCGTTCCATTACTTTTTATACCTTTTAAAGAAACTTACTTCCGTTATATCAAAAATAAGCTATAACAGTCATCATTTAATATGATTTATATCATATTTGCAACTGCTTTTTGTTAGGTAATATTATGTATAAAAGTACTAATTAATCCAAAAAATCATCAAAAAATTTTAAAATATTTCAATGGTTTTATGAAGTTTGACAGAGAATTTAGATCAGAGTATATTTTTTTACATGAAGATAATTGGCAAGAGTTTTGATGAATGGAAGAATGAAAATAAACTAGTTAAAATAATTATTTAATTTCAAAGTAAAAGGAAATTTGAATTATTCTATTAACAAGCCTAGTTTTAACTTAATTTTTTCTTGTAAAACAGCTACAAAATCATCTAAACTTGGTGTAGGTTGATGAGTAAATGCTTTCAGCAGATTTGCAATAGTCGTAGATTTTTTGTCTGTAATTTTTAATTTATAGATACCATCCTTTTCGATTAAATCATAAATGTGATATTGAGTTGAAACATTTTTATTAAAATCTAAATCAGATAAACAAAAACGTTTTATCATATTTTCATAAACAAATTTTTGCATTATCCAAAATACTTTTTTATCCCATTTCTCCAATACTTGTCCTTTAATTAGCATTTGAATATAAGATAATTTTATTGTGTTATATGTATTCATACCGAACCTATATCTAGAATTAAGAATATCTTTTCCCTTCATAAAATCTTTCAAGCCTTCAACTAATTGACCAGTGCCGGTAGTAGAATCAGATTGAAATTCAATAATACAGAAATCTTCAACTATATTACTTATTGGTTTATGCTTTACCAATACAAAGTCAAAACTTCCAACATTAGAAATCTTAACTTCTTTAAATACTAAAACATTGTTAGTACTGCCAAAAGCATTAATGCAAGCATTTTTGAATACTAAATTATCCTCTAAAAAACGATGAGGACAAATTATCGGTTTTGAACCACTATGATTAACTGAGCAAACACCCATTGGATAAGGGATAGTTCTACTCTGTTTATCGCACATTTTTTCAATAAATCTGCAATAATAATTTTTTACTGCAATTTTGGCATTTTTTGATTTATTGTCTGTTGGGTAAGTAAATATTTCGTTTGGATTCATTTTTCTAATATTACAATTTCTTCTGGTAAAATGATATTATGACCAGTACTTCGGCGATTACGAAAGAGTTCTTTCCTTGAATTTTTATAACCAATTTCCTTGGCAATTTCTATTAATATATCACAGACAGGAATGTAAACTCCTTTTATAGTTTGATCTCCAACTACTAACAAAAAACTTGCATTATCTTTCATTAATGGAAAAAACTCTTTAATACATAAATACATATCACCAAAATATTCTCTTACCATTCTAGGATAATCGAAACCCCAATTTTTATCTTTAGTCTGTTCGTAAATTAAATCAGATACAATTTTTACTTTTTCGAATTTTTGTATATAAGTCTCAGAATTACTCTCTTTAAAAATTAATTTTGTACTTCCTTTTACCATCTTCTTTTTGATTTGTTGAACTTCTGTCATATTCTTTACAAAATCCAATAAATACATTTCCATTCTAGTCTGCCTAGTATATTCCAAGTCATTTGGATATGGAGGTGAAGTGATAATAAAATCAATTGAGTTTGGTTCAATATATTTTGAAGCATTTAAGCAAGTATCGTTTATTAGAGCAGATTTACCATAATTATTATATTTTTGTACTTTTTTCAAATCATAATAGCTCTGTACCAGTTTACGTGTAAATATATTCCAAAATTCTTCTTTTTCTCTAAATGGATAGAATGTTGTTCCGGGACAAAATGTGACGTACGAACCATCTAAGCATGCCTTTGACAAAGTCAATAGAAAAATATTTTTTATTTTTTCA
>JAYTUN010000123.1:0-22863 GCA_043744495.1 Ignavibacteria bacterium | reverse complement strand
TCGGTGTGAGTGGTATTTTGTGATTTTGTAACTTGCCATAAAAACCCCAATCAGTGTTACCGAGCGACTCACCATGACGAATTAATATTATTCTATTTGGTTGCATAAAATTTATCCTTTTTAAAATTGTAATATAATTTTCTATTCAAACTATTAAAACTGAATATTTAAAGAAAAGTAATAAATAAATTCGATATTCTTGATAAATAAAATTAAAAGGAGCATCTCTGCTCCTTTTAAACATTCATTCAAAAATTCCTGCTACTTCCCGCATAAAAGGGGAAAAATTTACACACCACGTCTGCTTCCTCCACTTCGTGGAGTTAGTCCACCCCTCTCCCCGCTAAGCAGAAAAGCGGGATCTTCGACAAGAGGGGAATTTATTACTTTAAAAATCAGCCCCAATAGATATATAATATTTCGGCTTTGAAAATCTCTGCATATCATAAGACCAGGCAACATCAAATTTTAGCGGGAAGTACATGAAAAATAATCTTGTACCAACACCCATACCAATCAGCAGGTCTTTGGTCGCAAGGCTGCCGTTTTCTTTATGGAATAATTGCAATGTTTTATTATTACTCCATACGGTTCCAATATCTGTAAATAATACGCCTTGTATATTTTGGAAGCCTAAAGGGAGCAGGCCAAATACAAGGTAGCGGAATAGAGGGAAGCGGAACTCTGCATTCATTAACGCAAACTTGCTGCCTGAGCGGTAATTATAATTATAACCTCTAAGCGGCATTACAGGTGATGAAAATGCGAAATCTCCAATATCTTCAATTGGCAGAACATTATTTTGTATTTGATAATTTATCCAGCTCTCAGTACCACCGATGTAAAATCTCTGCGGATTCTTGCCAAGACTTGCACCTGCATTAAGCCTTAAAACAAAATTGTAATCATCGGCAATTTCAAAGTATGTTCTGTAATCAGCAATTGCACTGAAGAAACTAACACCGCTAGTGCCGATCTTTGGCGTACCCATTAAAGTTAAATTATACCGCGTACCCTTAATTGGCGCAGTATATCCGAAGAGGGTATTATCATGTACATAACTTACTGCAGGCAGAACAAAATCAAGCTTTTGTGTCGGTTCAAGCGGGTTATCCAGATTTTCCTTCGATAAATGATTGTACGATAATGCGCCATCTACCCTTTTAAACTTGCTAATAGGATATGAAATGGAAAGATCTCCACCAAAAGTTCTGTACCTGTATAGCTGTGAATTTGCAAAATTTCTGCCTATGAGTAAAAATCTTGCTGAGTGATATGCGGAAATACCGTAATCAATTCTTTTTGGCAGGTAGTAATATGCAAATGCATAATCACTGTTCTTTAGGTCAAGCACAAGGCTTGTTGCAGCATATATCCTGTGGTTGCCCAGCACATCACTGAAAGCCATTTGAGCTATACCCTGCACACCATAAAAACTGCTGTAGTTTGCGTTGCTGTAAATAAGATCAGGTGAAAATTTTATCTTGTAATTATTAACCTTATAGCTACCATCGGGATTCTGATTATCAGTAAGCTGGAATTTTGTCTTATCTTTTTCCTTCAGCTTAAGCCTGCGTGAAGGTGAATCATTAACTGAATCTTTTTTATCAGGATTCAAATTCAACGAAACATCATTACCGTATAATGATTTAGTTGAATCAATAGCCTGAGTATTTGTGCTGTCTGAATTTTCAGTTACCTGAAGATCAGTTCCTGAGGTATCCCTTAAGCTTTCCAGTAATGAATCAGCTTTAATTTTAAAGGAATCCTTAACATTAGCAAGCTTATTCCTTTCATCTACCATTTTCTGAACAAACACTGTATTGGGCAGCTCTTTCATGTTAATATCTATCTCAAACGGATTTTCAAGATAAAATATATCATAACCCCCCTTGTTTAAAGAAGTGAACGCAAGCCGTTTGCCATCTGCCGAAAGTGAAAGCAGAGTTATGGGGTCAATTGAATTTGTAATTGGGCGCTCATCACCTGTTTCCAGATCACGAAGCCATATATTATCAATACCGTTCCTGTCGGAAACATACAATACTTTCCTGCCGTCAGCAGAAGTAACAACGCTTGACTCATTTGCATGCTTATCATCTGTAAAACGGGTTAAAGCTGCATTATCAACATCATATACATAAAGATCTTTATCCTTATAATCATAAGCGCTGATATTAAAATCAGAAGGGATATCATTTAAGTTTGTATAACTTCCTCTATCAGAAGAAAAATATATTTTCTTGCCGTCCCTTGACCACTTAGGATCAATATCTGTAAACAAGTCATTTGTAACTTGCTGCAATCCTTTTGTTTTCAGGTTATATATCCAAATATCAGATTGCTTTGAATTATCACCACGCAATACTAATGAATTATTTACGGGATTCCAGTCAACTGAAAATATACCGTCAAATTCAATTGGCAGAACCTGTTCATCACCACTTTCAACATCAATAATATAAATTGCATCCTTAGCTCCGCTCTTAACTGAAATAGCAACTTTCTTTCCATTGGGAGACCAGCATAACCCCGGCGTAAGTAAATGAAGTTCTTCAAAATCCGCAGTCTGGTTGCCGCCTATTAGCTTCTTTAATATTTTTCCCGATTTTACATCTGCTATATATACGCTGAAGTAATCATCTCTATTGGAAATGAATACGATTTTATCGCCTTTTGGTGATATTGATGGAGCTGTATTATAGAAACCGTCTCCTTTTCTGGCATCAGTAAGCCTTAAAGCAAAATCGTTAAGCTCCTGCCTGCTGTTAATATCAGGCCAGTAAGTCTGTTTTAAAGATTTATGCCATTTTTCAGATAGCTTTTCAAGATCCATATTATAGACATCTTTAAATCCTTCGTCAACATCACCAAGCGCCTTTATCTGTATCATCATGTCGCCGATCTTTTCTTTGCCGTATTCATCAGCAAGCCACGAAAAAAAACTTTGACCTCCGCGGTATGAAAGATACCCGTCTATATATTCTAATGGAGGAAGGTAATCATAAATTATGGCATCCCTGATGAACATATCGTTTGCCTTATCCATTCCGCCCAATGACTGGTACTCTGCCATTCCTTCTGAGAACCACCCGGGGAACTGAAGGCGTATGTTCTGCGAAATAATGTTCTGTAATGAACCGCCATAATACATATCATTCATATATGCATGAAGCAGTTCATGATGTATCACATGACGGAATTTATCATAATCGCCTTCAAAAGGAACTACTATCCTGTTCTTAAACAATTCTGTAACACCGCCAATGCCTTCTGAGAGGTATTCATCAATTGCATTTGTCTGCTGAAATTCATTATGAGAGTTATGTACAATTATAGGGACCCTGTTCTTAATACCATAACCAATATTATTTTCAAGGCTAACCAGTGAGCTTTCTGCTGCAACGGCTGTGAATTGTGCAATGTACTCACCGCCCTGGCTGAAATATATATCAAAATGCGGTGTCTGTATATATTTCCAGTCAAAAACTTTATACTGTACCTTGTTCTGACCAAACTGTGAATATGAATTACCTGATGCTATCAAAATAATTAATATCACCATAAATGCTTTAATTAAACTCTTAGGGCTCGAAATGTTTATTAACTTCATTATTGTAATTTAGTTTGGTTAATATTATAAATTATTTACACAAAAAAACATATAATTCTGTATAACTTAATAATTCAGCATTTTTGTTGGGATTGCTTACATGCCTTCGGCTGTCAGGTGCTTGCGCTCGCAAAAAAGTTTCTTTTGCGAGGAGCGTTAGCGACGAAGCAATCTCATCAATGTACCTAAAATCTTGCATTTACGCCAATTGTGGGCAAAATTGGGAACTGCCCTATAGTTTTAAGTTTAACCTTTAGGTTATCGTCAATATAGAAATCATAACCTATAACATTCTGTCGGTTATAAACGTTTATTACATCCAGGTAAAAAGCCCAGTCAATATTCCAGAACTTTGTGTAAGCGGTAGCTCGTACATCAAGTCTGTGATATATTGGTTTTTTATCAGAAAAGCGGCGAGTCTCATTACCAAAATCAAAATTGAATTGAACAAGATTAAGTATTGGTAATACGGCTAGCGAATCACCCACAACTCTTGGTCTAATACCCTGTGGCAGGGTAACAGGAAAGTTTGATGAATAATTGAACCTTGCCCCAAGCTCAAGCCAGCTTAATATTTTATAATTACCCACAAGGTTTACTGTGTGCCGCTGGTCATACCTGAATGGTGTAATGATACCATCCTTGTTCCTGTTAGCATAAGAAAGAGAATAGCTTAGCCACCCCGAAAATTTTGCATTCGGATTAACAGGTTTCTTTTCAAGGTAAATTTCAAATCCATAAGAATAACCGCTCGCGCCGTTTACGGGAGTTGCTGTAACTGAATCATAAGGTAATTTAGTATTACTCCTGTACCAGTTATCCGGATTGCGCAAATAATCAGGGTCTGTATTATACGGGTCATAAGGATAGAACTCATACCTGTAGCCCGTGAGCTTTTCCTGTACTATCAAATTGCTGAACTGCTTATAGTATGTTTCAACTCTTGCCATAACATCATTGCTGAACCATCTTTCAGCGCCAAGTATATAATGAACAGAACGCTCTGCTTCAAGATTCTTTGCTTTGGCTTCCGTTAGGTCATAAAACACCTGCGCATCAATCAGCTTTTCATAGCCGGGTGACTGGTAATATACCCCAGTGCCCGCTCTTATTGTAGTAACCTTATCAACAGCGTATGAAAGGTTTAGCCTTGGTGATAAGTATGCTTTTTTATTGATTGCAAAATAATCAAACCTTGCGCCAACCTGGGTGAATAATTTTTCCGATAGCTTTATTCTATCCTGTACATATAAATTTCCCCTGTAATAATCTTTGCCGTCAATAGTTCCGCTTGATATTGCGCTGAAGTTAGGATTGTTCTGCACTAAAGTTCGCAATCTTTCATCAAGATCAAGCGTAAATGAAATATCTGTTTTTAAAATATCTATTCCCGCGCCGATTTCAGTTTTATGACCTTTTGATAGGAATATTGTATTATTCTGAACCGAATATTTACGGAAAGTATATTTAGATTTAAACCCTATCCCCAAAAATAACCCAAGCGCCCTTAGGCTATCCCTTACTTCGGGAGTGTAGGTCTCTCTATCAAGCACAGGGTCAAGCAGCTCGCCGCCAAACTGTGCATCACCTTTATTGCGATACCATGATAGTGTTGTTTTGGTTAAGAATTTTGTATTAGGTGCATAATGCCACGCAAAGCCTAAAACATCGTTTGATGACTGGTCCCGGACTGCAATGCTGTCTTCAAAATCTTTGGAATTACCTGGGATGATATTTACACCGTCACGCGAATAAATTCCATTCAGTATGAATTTATGATCTTTGAACGGTCCGAAAGTTATTCTTCCCTGCACATCTTCAAAAGAGGGGAATGATGCGCTTTCGTCTATGAGTCCCGATTTCTTAGCAAACGGTCCAAGTATCAAATCATAATAACTTCTGCGTGTTGATACTATCCACGAACCCGGAATATTTTTAAAAGGCATCTTGCCGCTTAATACTATGTTCGCGTTTGCAATATTTATATTTGTCTGACCTGTGAAATATTTTGTCTTACTGCCTTCGCGGTTAGATACATCAAGCACTGCAGAGAGCCTATCGCCATACTTAGATGGGAATCCGCCTGTGATTAAATTAATATCTTCAAGCGTTTCGGGGTTGAACATACTGAACACTCCATACAATCTGTACGGATTAAAAATTTCAATGTTATCCATTATGATAAGATTCTGGTCGGGTCCCGAGCCGCGCACAATTAGCTGTGAAGAAAAATCATTTGGCGCACTAACGCCTGGAAGTGTTTGCAATGAACGCAGCACATCTTCGCCAACACCGGGGATTATTCGTGTAGTCTTTGGCGAAAGATTAAGCAAACTTGTCCGCATATCATTTTGTGCCTGCCGGAAACGGTCAGAAACAACATCAATTTCCTCTGTGGAATAGCTATCTTCATCCATTAAAATATCTATTGTAATAGTGTCGCCATCGGTAACTTTAATATTCTGTCTTTCGGCAGATTTTAATCCAACAAGCTCTGCTTTTAAATTATATATGCCCGGTTTTACCTCCCAAAAAATATACTTTCCATCGGCAGTGGTTTCATTGCCTGCATCCTTTGTATTTTCAGATGATAGTACAAGTACAACCCCTTCAACAAACGAGCCATCGGGTTTTGTGATTGTTCCTTTGATAAGGGCATTTTGCTGTAAAACAGGGTAATTTAAGCCCGTATTTTGCGAAAATACTGAAATAATCAGAAGTAAAAATAACGGTAATATTTTGAGCATTTTTTGGGGCAGCATTAAGTAATTACTTTATAACGATAATAGCCTAATTTAAAAATTAGTTCCTATTTCTTTGAATTCTATACAAATTTAATGATTTTTAACCGAATATTGTGTAAAAGAATGTAAATCAATTTCTGAGCGTAGCGAATTGAGTGAAGTTAAGAAGTGCGGTTTTATATCTATACTTTGATTGCTATGGTTGTTGACAGACTACTAAGACATTAAGATTGACAACAATATGAGAAATTTATTTTATTTGATATAGTAAAGAATTACAGCTAAATTTGCATATAATGTCGAACAATATAGAGTGTATAAGTATTAAAGAAGCAAGTGAATGGGCAACAAAGCATTTGGGTAAGAATGTTACTACCTCTAATATTTCATATCTGATACAATACGGTAGGATTAAAAAAAATGGTAATAATGGACAAACAACAATTTCGAAAAAAGAATTAATCAGCTATTACGAATCTTATAACGGTAATAGGGAGTTGGCTTGGAAAGAGCAGCTAGGGAGTGACCTGAATTGGGCATTATCATTTGAAAAATATAAAGAAGCTGAAACAACTAAACATGTTCATCGGCTTCATCCTTACAAAGGAAAGTTTATTCCTCAATTGGTGGAGTATTTTCTTGATAACCATACCGATAATTTCAAGAAAGAAAAATATTTCAAAGAAGGTGATATAATCCTTGACCCTTTTTCCGGAAGCGGAACTACCATGGTACAAGCATCAGAATTAGGTATTCACTCTATCGGAATTGATGTTTCTGTTTTCAATGCTTTAATTGGAAATTGTAAAGTTAAAGATTATGATTTATCTGATGTAAATCGTGAAATTAATCGCATAACAATAGCATTAAGTAAATTTTTAATTGATTCTAAAACCGTAGAATTTGAAAAAAAACTTTTAGGTGAACTATATAAATTCAACATAAAATATTTTCCTGTACCTGATTATAAGTATAAATTGAGGCAAGGTTTAATTAATGAAGATAAATATGGATTAGAAAAAGAAAATGAATTTAATCCAATTTTCAGAAAACTTGTCAAAGAATACGGAATAAAATTAAATCAAGAGGAGTCTAATACTTTCCTTGATAAATGGTATTCGCATAATATTAAAGATGAACTATATTCTGTATTTGATGAAATTAAGAAAATTAAAAATATTGATACAAAAAAAATTATTAGTATTATCTTAAGTAGAACCATCCGCTCCTGCAGAGCAACTACTCATGCTGATTTAGCAACACTTATGGAACCTATTACTTCAACTTATTATTGCTCAAAACATGGCAAGATATGTAAACCTCTTTTCTCAATTCTAAAATGGTGGCTGACGTACTCAAAAGATACTGTAAATAGGCTGCTTCAATATTCCGGAATAAAGACTTCAGCATTTCAAGTTTGTTTAACTGGAGATAGCAGAATAATTAATATCATTAAGGAACTTGAAAAGAAGAATCCAGTATTTGCTAAATTAGTTCGAAAACAAAATATAAAAGGTATATTTTCAAGTCCTCCTTATGTTGGTTTGATTGATTATCACGAACAGCATGCCTATGCTTACGATCTATTTGGTTTCAAACGAAAAGATGAACTCGAAATTGGGTCATTGTGTAATGGGCAAGGTAAAGTAGCTAAAGAAAGTTACATTAATGGAATTGCTGATGTTTTGATAAATTGCAAACAATATTTTGTAGAAGACTATAATGTTTTTTTAGTTGCAAATGATAAATTTAATATGTATCCTGTTATTGCTGAAAAATCTAATATGAAAATTGTAAATCAATTTAAACGCCCTGTATTAAACAGAACAGAAAAAGATAAGGGAGCGTATTCTGAAATTATTTTTCATCTTAAGAAAAAATAATGCCTTTATCTGAAGAATACAAACAACACATTACTGATACAATCAAAAATTGCTTACGTGAGAAGTTCCGTAATTATAATCCCGAAACTGAGAATATGCCCTTTCATTATAGATTACTAGGTAAAGATAGGATGGCTTTATTTTCGTTTATTCAGTCCCTGAATACAACTTTTGGAATATCCATTTATGAACCTGTTGCAAAAGAACTTGCAAAGTTAAATTTTAAGGAAGTATTTACTCAATTTGTATTAGGGAATATTATTACACAAGATGCACAGTTAGAAATACAACGAATCATGAATGATCTTTCTGTTGGTGGTGAAGTAAATAAGACAGTAGAAACAGAGAGAGTTAGAAAGGTATCACAATCAGGCGATTTATGTAAGCTCAAATCTGTAAAAGTAGATTTAATGCTAATATCTAATGATGATGAGGTTTTCATGTTTGATTTGAAAACGGTTAAACCAAACATAAGTGATTTTGTCTCATATAAACGTCATATGTTAGAATGGATTGCAGTATTTTTTTATCAACACCCCAAAGCAAAAGCTAATACCTTGATTTCAATACCTTATAATCCATATGAACCCAACCCATATAAAAGATGGACAATGAAAGGAATGTTGGATCTGAAGAGAGAGGTTATGGTAGCTGAAGAATTTTGGGATTTTCTTGCAGGAGATGGAACATACAATGATTTGCTTGATTGTTTTGAAATAGCTGGAATTGAATTGAGAACTGAAATAGATAAGTATTTTTTGAATTTTAATAAATAATATATGAGGAAAAATAAAATATTTTATTCATTAAATATAGAAGATATTCAAAACGTGGCTGAACAGGTATTGGACAGAGAATTAACTGATGAGGAGATAAAGAAAGTTATTCCCGCAATTGAAGATAATATTGGTTGGTATGAAGCTATTAAATTTGCACTTATAAGTCAATTTGAAGCATCAAAGAAGAAGATTAATTAACGTTATTTTGACCTTTAAAATTAGTATTTTATGAGAATATAATTTTCCTTTCATCCTGAATATTATGAAATCGTACAATTTAGATATAATCCATGAACGATAGAAAAAAGCTCGCACAATTCATACTGCTGTTATTTATAACAGGCTTAATGCTATACCTTTGCTGGCTGATGCTTGCACCGTTTATTTCTGTCATTTTATGGTCGACAATACTTGTTATCATTTTTCACCCCTTGTATAGGAAACTTCATGCCAAAACAAATAATCACACTCTAAGTGCAATTATTACCATAGCAGTATCGTTTCTAACGTTCATAATTCCGCTTATGCTTGTATCAGCGGCGGCTATTAATGAGCTTGCGGGATTTTCAGGCAGAACAATTTTTGAAGTGCAGAAGGTGATAAGCGATCCCCAGCACAGCAAATTAGGGTATATCTACAATTACATAAGCGGTTTTGTAAATCTTGAGCAGGCTATTAAACCTGATGATATTAAAGCCCTTGCCACAAAGGTAAGCGAATTATTTCTATCGGCATCATGGTATCTGATTGAAGGTGTATTTGGAATGCTGGTGGGGATATTGTTTTCAATTTTCGCAATGTTCTACCTCTTCCGTGATGGCGAGAAGATAGTTGCAGACCTGCCCCATATCCTGCCAATGGATGATACGCAGGCACAGCAGCTTATCAACAAAACATCTGAGCTAATCAACGCGACTATCAGGGGCTCGCTCTTTGTAGCTGTGATACAGGGTACGCTTGCTGGCACTATCTTTTGGGCGCTTGGCATACCTTCATACATACTGCTTGGTGTGCTTGCAATGATATTTTCACTTATCCCAACAGGCGGAACGGCTTTTGTTACTGTGCCGACAATAATTGTACTTGCGCTTATGGGTGATTACTGGAAGGCAGGCATACTTGCGGTCTATGCAGCACTTATTATTGGTATGATAGATAACTTCCTCCTGCCAAAGCTTATTAAGCAGCGAGCTAAGATGAATGAGCTCTTTGTGTTCTTTAGTGTTATTGGCGGGCTGCAGGTGTTTGGTATCCTTGGAATTTTTATGGGACCGATAATACTTGCCATAGCTCTCGGACTACTTACCGTATTCAAAGGCGAAAAGATAGATAAAGATGTAATATCAATACAGTAAATTTACTCCTGATATTTAGAGTAAGTGCAAAAAAAAATCATTTGAAACTAAGCATTAAATCCATTTTACTAAATCCGTTTTGTTAATCCCAATTAATTAATCCCCCTTATAAAGGGGGACTATTTCTATGAATACTTTTACATTGTACTTTAATCGATATTCCAAATTACCTGATATTTTAAATGGGGATTTGTAATTACATCTTAAGGAAAAGTTCTGAAATGAAAAATTGGGTAACAGTTACTATTTTTTTGTCATGTAATGATTCATAGTAGGTCTTTGTCTTTCAAAAGATTTCCTTGCGGCTGTTTTTGTAAAATCAGATATTTTTTCACTGAACTGCTTGGCTGCAATACCTGTCTTAATTATCGGTTTTGTTAATATCTGCTGAGTGGCTGCTGTTTCTTCCTGGAGTTTCTTAGTTGCCGGGCTTTTATCTGTGTTATCGCTTGATTTACTTCCGGTCAACTTTTTGATGTCAGTTTTCATACAAATTCTCTTTCTTTGATTATATTATTGTTACAATATACCAACTTTAAGCATTTTAACCTAACTTATTCTTAATTCATTGTAAAATAACAGGGTATTGTGTTTTTTTTACCCATATCCAATCACTAACGGGATTAATATCAAAAAACCTTGTATATTTTACAATAATGCATTATGTTTGATTTATCATGCTTTTAAAAAGAGGGCTTGAGCACTATGTATAATAGCGCTTAGGCTTTTTTATTTTGATAAATAACTTTTGTTATTAAAGATATGGCAAAAATAAACCAGCAGGATCAGAAGGAAATAACAGACCACCAAAAGGAAACCAGGAATGACCTGGTATTCTCATATAAAACTCTCCGTAATTTAATTGGTTTTGGCGGAATGTTATTGCCGGTAATTCTGGCTTTATATACTATTAGAGAAACGGGTGATAAATTATTGCAACCCTCTATCAGCGATTACTACTATACAAGTAATGGTGATATCTTCGTTGTGATATTAAGTGTGATCTCCGTTTTACTATTTACATACAATGGTTATAACTGGAAGGAAAAAATTTGGACTATCATTGCTGCTCTATGAGGACTTGGAGTCGCGTTTTTCCCAACTGATGCCAATAGTACCGGCTTCGCTCAAAGTATCCATCCGTGGCATACAGACGGACCCGCGCTATTTGGACTAAAGCTGCATTTCATATTTGCCATAATCTTTTTTATCTCACTAAGCGTTATGTCATTATACTATTTCCCAATGTCAGATAAAAAACTCAAAGATAATCCAAATGATAAATGGAGTCAGAAGGAGAAAAGGAATCTGGTTTACAAAATTTGCGGATGGACGATGGTAAGCTGCATTGTAATACTTGCATTGTATATGATAATTAAACCATTTAATAACGCAGTGGGTGAATTTCCCATAATATTTACATTTGAAACTATCGCAATATTTGCGTTTGCAGTTTCATGGCTGACCAAGGGAGAAACCTTCTTCCCCGATAGCGAACATTATATTGTAAGTACCTATAAGGATATTAAGAGCATTTTATGAAAAGCAGTAATTGGAATTAGTGGTATCTTCTATACATTACGCCTTTCTAAACAAATTTTAAATGGTTTGTAAAAATTAGTACATAAGTTGAGTTGCATTTGGCAACTTTTTATAATGAATTCTTCATAGAAAATAATATGCATAATGAGTATATTGATTTATGTATGGCTAACATTGATGTGTATGTTGAAATCCCTGCTTTTTAAGATAAGGTGAACATTATGGCAAATGGTAGAAATTGTAGTAGTGTTTTTCATTAATTTTAGATAAATGACCATATTTAGTAAATTGAAATGATGAATTTTAAACAAGAGTAAAAATTCAAATTAGAGTTTAAGAAAAAACTTGACAAGTTTGCTGAGAAGCTCGAAAAATATGTTTCAACGAAAGATGGTGATTGGACTGTAAAAGGTTTCATTGATGTATTTAAAAAAATTTATACTATTTCGGCGGACACAAAAATTATTTCCAAAATTCTTGAAATCCATATATTTCCCCAACTCCTTCAATTTGCAGTGGATAACAGACATAAAATAATATTTGCAGAAAAACAAAATTGGTACCCTGATATAACTTTTATTGCGAATAAAAATGAAGAAATAAAGTTTGCACTTGATATTAAGACCACATTTAGGAGGAACAATAAAACTGCTGGCTTTACATTAGGTAGTCATGGTGCGTATTTTAAAGAGCGAGATAAAGACAAAAATATCCAATTTCCGTACAATAAATATATAGGTCATTATTGCCTAGGTGTTATATACTCTAGAACTATAGCAAGTGAAGAGTTTCCAGAAACTGATATATACCAAGCTAAAGAACTGCAAGACAATAATGATACACCAGCCCAAAAAGTTGGTGAAAGAAAAGTTACAAAAGTTAAAAGTTTAAAATCTATTACTTCTGTAATAAAAGACTTTGATTTTTTTGCTGCCGAAAAATGGAAGATTGCAAGTGATAAACAAGGATCGGGTAATACTGCCAATATTGGCTCAATAGTTGACATAGATGACCTCAAAAATGAAAATGGTATTTTCAAACAATTAGGTGAAAAGTGGTTTGATGAGTATTGGATAAATTATGGATCTGCTTCGATGGCAAAGGATGGTAAGGCAACAAAAATTACTTCCCTTAAAGATTATCTGGAGTTCAAAGGTAAAAAGACCTTTGGAATAAAATCGTTTTCAGAAACAAACATAAGAATAAGAAAAGTAAATGAAAGTAATTGTTCCGCCAATAAAAAGTCAAGGAATAAAAACGAAGTTAGTTCCTTGGATAATGGAAATTACCCCCAAGGTAACAGGTAATTGGATTGAACCTTTTTTAGGGACGGGTGTAGTGGCGTTTAATTCTAGATTTAAAAAAGCAATTCTGAACGACACAAACCCGCACATAATAAACTTCTACAAAGGTATTCAACAAAAGTTAATTACGGCAGCATTGATGAAGAAGTACCTTGAGAATGAAGGTGTGCTTTTAAGTAAGGCAGCAAATAATGGATATGAGCATTATTTGAAAGTTAGATCAAGGTTCAATAGTGGAGAGTTTTCACCTTACGATTTTATTTTTCTTTCGCGTGCAGGTTTTAATGGAATGATGAGATTTGGTGGTAAGGGAAATTGGAATATACCATTTTGTAAAAAACCCACAAGATTTGCTCAAGCTTATATTACAAAAATAACTAATCAAGTTGATTCAGTCTCTCAAATTATTCAACCTGAACCTAAATGGACCTTTTTTAATAAGTCGTTTGCGGATATTGTTCCTTTTGCTACAGAAAACGATATTATTTATTGCGATCCACCTTATTATGGACGACACGTTGATTATTACAATGGTTGGAAAGAGAAGGACGAAGAACTTTTGTTCAATTTACTTTCTGAAACGAAAGCGAAATTTATTTTATCGACATGGCATCACAACGACTGGAGAGAAAACGAAATGATTAATAAATTTTGGGGAAAATTTAATATTTTGACTAAGGATCATTTTTATCATAATGGAGGTAGTATTGAAAACAGGCGGACGGTTGTAGAAGCTCTAGTATGTAACTTCGACACAAACAATTTTAAATCACATAATCATGGTTTAAAGGAGAAAGCCAGTATCACTCAATTGACATTCCAACTTGCCGATTGAGTGGAAATCAATAAGTCATAACTAAATGTTTACTCTAGTAATTCTTGACGAAATCTATTTATTCTTGGGCTATTGAAAATTATTTTGTTAGATATAGCAAGCTGTATTTGTTGTACTTTCAAAACATTGTATAAAAAAAGACGACCATGGCTTGTCTCTACAAAAGATATTAGAAAATAATGATATAAATTACAAAAAGGACGCTATCACGTCCTTTTTCATAATCTGTGTGAATCAGTTTAATCTGTTTTATCAGTGTTCTATTTCCTTTATGCTGCCATTACATCTTTTGTTGGATAGCTCTCAGGATATAACAAACATTTTACTTCATGTGAAGTTTGGTTTAATGAGGCAAGTACCGGTCTGATATGTTCGCACTCGCCTTTGATAATTTTCGGACAGCGCGGGTGGAAGTAACAGCCGCTTGGCACATTAGCCGGTGAGGGTACATCGCCTGTTAAAATTACCCTGCTGCGTTTCGCCCTCGGGTCAGGTATAGGCACGGCTGATAGCAATGCTTCTGAATATGGATGCTTTACATTCGCGTAAAGATCTTTGCAGTCAGCAATTTCTACTATTTGCCCAAGATACATTACTGAAACCCTGTCGCTTATATGCTCTACAACCGATAGATCATGTGATATAAATAAATATGTTAAGCCTAAGTCTTTCTGCAAGTCCTGTAATAAATTAATAATTTGTGACTGAATGGATACATCAAGCGCGGATACAGGCTCATCGCAAACAATGAACTTTGGCTCGACAGATAGCGCCCTTGCTATGCCGACTCTTTGCCTCTGCCCGCCGGAAAATTCATGAGGATACCTTCTTGCATGCAGTCGGGAAAGTCCCACTCTTTCAAGAAGCTCCATAACCATCTTATCGGCTTTTTCGCCTTCGGCTATTGCATGGTATTTAAGTATCTCAGTTAACATTCCGCCAACGGTCATTCTTGGATTCAGCGATGAATACGGATCCTGGAAAATTATCTGCATATCCTTCCTGATAGTCTTCAGGTCATTGGCATTCATTGCTGTAACATCTTTGCCTTCAAATTCAACTTTGCCGCCTGTCGGCTCAATTAATCTCAGCAGCGCTCTGCCAATGGTTGTTTTTCCGCAGCCTGATTCGCCAACGAGTCCGAGTGTTTCACCTTTTTTAATCTGGAATGAAACATCATCAACAGCCTTAACATAGCCAACGGTTTTAGATAGCAGCCCTTTTTTAATGGGAAAAAACTTCTTGAGGTTCTCTACATTCAGCAGAATTTCTGACATAATTTAATAGTTACTTATTTAACTGTTTCTTTGTAAAAATGTAATGATTTAATGCCAAATATATGTTTAATATGGTAAAATATCAATGTTTTTTATTATGTTTATTATAGTTAATTAACCCTGTTCTTCAACAATTTCAAATGACCGCTTAATTGTGATAGTTCTTTTTCCAATAAGCCAATTTCATCACTTAAGCTTAATTTATTAAGATCATTCCTTTGTAATGCAAGTTCTGCAGTTTCTGCTTCTTTCCTCGTTTCTTCCATTCCATTAATTATAACTCCAATAAATAAATTCAGCATTATCATAGTGCCAAGTAAAATAAATGAAATGAAGTAAGCCGGAGCTACAAGTGGATGTGCTGAAGGCTCGGTTATAATGTGTTGAAATGACTCGTAACCGTATAAATTTGAACCGAATATCTGGATATTCATTATTTCTATCCACCCTTCAAGAGTAATAACCTTGAACAATGTTAAAAATGATGTCTGCAAACTTCCAAAATTCATCGGGTCATTCTTGCCAAAAAGGAAAGTTCCCAGCACAGCAAAAATATAGAAAAGAAGCATCAATAAAATTCCAACATAACTCATAGATGGTATGCTTTTCAGAAGCGCGCCAACCAAAAGCTGTAGCTTTGGAAGTACAGTAACCAGCCTTAAAACCCTTAGTATCCTCGCCAGTCTGAATACTGCAATATAAGCGCCACCAAAAGGCAGAAAGCAAACAGCTACAATAATGAAATCAAATACATTCCAACCGTCATAAAAAAATTCCCAGGGTTTTGAACCTTTTGCCCCGATTTTTAATAAAATTTCTATAACAAATATATAAAGTACTAAATTATCTAGTATATGCAGCAAGTTACCGTGAACAGCCATAATACCAGGATAAGTTTCCAATCCTACAATTACACCAGCTGCAAGTATTACAAATATTATAGAATACTGGAAAAAATTTGAATTAACTATCTTATTAAAATTTTCTGTCATATATTAGATTTAATATTAAAATTTCTTAAATAAGCATATTGATTTTAAAAGACTTATTTTATCTTTTAATGAAATAATAGAAATAGAAAACCCCCAATAAATGGGGGTTTTAGTTTAAAAAAGTATAAATCAAAAAAAGTATAAATCAAAAAAGTATAAATCAAAAAATGTATAAATCAAAAAATGTATTTCAATAAATTAATCTTCAATACAAATATACAATATTATTTTTAAATGTCAAATATAGAAAATTAACGATTTTAGCTATTTTTAAGCCATTCCTGATCTGGTTTTGCTATTAAACGTGCATTATTATACGCCATCTCTAATGTTAAACACGTTCTTGCGGTATAAAAGTTTCCATTTTTTGAAGAAACTAATGCTAAATCCGCTTTTTGGTTATCTTTTAAACATAATGGTAATAATAATTGTATTTTACCTTCGAAATATTGAGGAATAGCAGTTTTATAATTCATTTTAATTTTTCTCTTTGTAAGGTCAATGGCACCCATTAATAGATTTCTTGCTACGGGTTTTCCTTTTTCTATTAAATCAATAGGAAATCTATCAAAATTATCTGCTAAAATATGATCAAAGTCTACTCTTAATTCTAAATTTGGATCATATAAAAGAGCCGAGGGCTCTGAAAAATAATTAGCAGTTTCAGGTAAATTATTAAATTTCGTTAAATCTGCATCACTTTCTTTAAACCACCCTATAAAGAAATATGGACTTTTTCCGCTTTTATTTTTCGTTAAGAATGCATATATCCTTTCATAATATTCTGTAACCAATCCTGTATTAAAACAAGCATAGTTACCATTTTCAGTGTAAACAATTTTATTTTCTTCTTGTAATTTTTTAAATGTATGATGTATGTAATTAAATAAAATTTTGTCTGAAGAATTTGGAGGAAAATTCCAAATTTCTGGCATTGATAGATTTTTGAGTTTTTCCATTGAAATAGTAAAATTTCGAAAAAAAACAAACGTAAATAGGGGGCGAATTGGCTTAACTAAATTTGTCATAAATTTGAATTTATATTCCAACAAAATTAGATATATATAAATATATAATCAACGTATAAAAATCTTTGAGATCAATTATATTGTAAAATCTTAATGAAAGAAAACAAAATTAAATTAGCTTAGAAACAATATAAATCGCGGCTGTTTCGCTGCGGTATTTCCTTGCACCCAGATCTATTACTTTAAATCCATTTGAAACCGCCAGCTCAGTTTCTGCAGGTGAAAAGCCGCCTTCGGGTCCGATAAATATATCAATTGATGAATATTTATCATTAATCTCATTAATATTTATCCTTACCAGATTATCTTTCTCATCCGCAATTAATTTCAATTCACCCTTTGCTTTTGATAATGCTTCTGAAAATTGAACGAGTTCATAAACCTTTGGCAAATAACACCGCTGTGACTGCTTCATCGCAGATAGGGCAATGGATTGCCATCTATCCTGTTTATTTGTGGTTTTAATTATTACATGTTCTGTAATGATAGGGTTGATAGAATGAACTCCAAGCTCAACAGATTTTTCTATGGCAAATTCAAACCTATCCGGACTCTTAATCAGGCTTTGATATAAATTTATCTTTACAACCGGTTCATTAAGATCAGAAAATTTTTCTGTTATGCTGCACTCAATTAAATATTTAGTAATGGAATTTATTTTTGTTTTGTAAAGATTCCCTTCGCCATCGGTTACATAAATTTCCTCGCCCGATTGTTTTCTTAAAACTCTGACAAGATGTCCTGCTTCATCATCAACAATTGTTAATGATTCGGAGGATACATACAACTTTGGTGTGTAATAATATTCCATGCTTAAGCCATTATTAAAATTTAGCTGATAAGCTGAAGCTTATCTGCCCAACTGTAGGTTTGCCAAGTCTGAAACCCCAGTCAGCCCTGAGAACATATCCAAGCGGTGCAATTACATTAATGCCAATACCAGCGCCTGAGAAAAACCTTTTCCTTGTTATTCTTTCGTCTTTATACCAAACAGTTCCAACATCATAAAAAAGCGTTAGGTACAGCCCGTGTCTTATATCCAGATTTTTCACAATCGGAATATATTTTACTATCAGCATATCTTTTCCTCTTATATATCGAGGTTTTAGAATAGGTATTCTTATCTCATTATAAAGGGTAAACACATCATCGCCTTCAAAAGCCTGTCCCCTCCAGCCGCGTATGTAATCTTCGCTGTAGCCAAGGTATTCATGGTTATACAGTGGTATATTTGTTCCAATGGCAAGGCTTGTATATAGTTTTGAAGCCAATGTAATGTAATAATTTTTAGAAAAACTGATTGGAATAAAGCTCTGGTTTTCAAGTGTAAATCTTCCGAAATTTATTTTCTTATCTAAAAAGCCGTACCTGTCATAGCTTGTTCTGAAACTTACACCTTTAGTTGCATATTCGTATATATCTCTTGAATCGTATGCAATGCCGCCGCCAATTACAAGATATCTATCAACCCCATCTTCCGAAAGCGTTCTGCCCGGTGCGTATTGTGTAACTCTTAAGTGATGAAATTTATACTCTGTAAAAACCGAAAAATGTTTTCCGAAAAATCTGCCAACCCTAAGCTCTGCTTTATACTGGATATTATCATAATTTTCATCGCTGTATGAAATTGTATTGGAGCCGCTTTGTTTGCCCACTGCATCAAGACTTTTATTCCTCTGCCTCTGCCATGCCCCGCCAATACCCATAAACAAATGAAGCTTATCACTTATCCATGGCACATAATATCTTAAGTTTACCGAAGGATTGTAAAAAATCCTGAATCCAAGATTAACGCTTTCATTTCTTCCGCGGAAATTATCCCATCTTAAATTCAGCCCTAACCATATTTTTTTCCACTCATTATCTTCAATTCCTGCAGAAGGCAGCGGAAGTATAAACCATCGTTCTTTTACATCAACATTAAGAGCTATTTCATTATCGTTTACCGGAACAGGTATTATATCAACTTTCATAAACAGTGCGAGATTGTAAATATTCTGTATGTCATCTGAATATTTCTTCAATGTGAACTTGCTGCCTTTTTTAAGGCTCATCTCACGTGTAATTATCTCATCTTTAGTTGTTTTGTTGCCCGTTATAATCACACTGCTTACTTTAAGATTCATTGAGTCTATCTTTATCGTATTATCTTCAAATTGTTTTTGCAGTGAATCATTAAGTTCCGTGTCATACGGATTGTTTCCGGTTTGTGAAAATAGTAACGATGGTGATAATAACTCGAAATAAGAAAGTATTATGATTAATAATAGATATTTCAAATTAGAATGAATTATAAGTTATATTTTCTTTTAAGCTCTATAGCCTGCGGGAAGTTTGGAGTGGCAAGTAAAGCAAGCTCAAGATACTTTTTAGCATCCTCTTGCCTGCCTGCTGTTAAAAGATATGATGCAGAAGCGGTGAGCATCATTGAATATGACTTCATCAGTGTTTCATAGTAATAATCCTTGGGTGCAACAGGTGTGAATGAAAAATCATAGATATTGTAATCAGAAACCTGGTTATTTTTCAATCCATCCTTTGGCACCATCCTGAAAAGCAGCCCGTCGGGTATCCTTGTGAATTCCTGAGCAAACGGCTCGTTCTTATTCTGCTCAATTTCCCATGTGATGTAACTCCTGCGGTTTGGATTATTCTTCACAAAGCTTGTCATCATTTCTTCAAACATCTTCATTATCTGGCGTGTATCATAAGGAATGTTATGCTCAAACTTATACAGCTCAGGCAAAAATCGTTCAATTTCTGCTTTAGAATTATTGTAAACTTCGGGGTAATTATTTTCAAGGAATTTAAAGTACCAGCTTCTGCGAAGCAGCTCTTTATCAATTACAACAATATCCGGGCGTATTTGCTTAACAAAATGGAAATACCAGCTTGCAGATACCCAGAAATCCCACTGCGATGAAATTATGATGCTGTTAGTATCTGCATTTTTGAAGACGTTCATTGTGAACTCTTCAACATAACGATTTTTACTTTCATCATTTCCGGCATAGTTGGTATTTAACGCCAGCAGCGAGAGCAGTATGACTGCAATTCCAAATACAGCTTTCTGAATATTCGTTTTAAGCATTACTGCAAGCTGAGTGTAAATAAATATTGCCCCGAAACCTATCCATACTGCGAGTGTAATGTATGCAAGAAGGAAGTATGAATATATATCGTTGATATCATAATTGATGGAATAAAATACACACCCAAAGAATGTAAGGAATGTAAAGTAATACAGGCGCGGGTTGAATCTTGAAAGGAAATATATGCCGAGGATTGATAGCAGTACAAGTCCCGTGCCGAATTCACCCCAAAGCGAAGCAGAAAATTTTTTGAACTGATCCAAAACTATTGGAGCAGAATTTGATATCAGAAGGTAACCAAGAATACAAACTATGATAAAGAATATAAAATGCAGATTGCTGTTTATGGTTTTCTGTTTTACAAGTCCGTAAATGCATAGACCCACCGTTGTACCCATTAGTATCAGGAAAGCGGGGATAGAACCCTGCGCGCTGAATATCCACACAGAGAACTGCTTACCGGTTATATGCCAGTAAAACCTTTCAAAGTTAAACGGGTTGCCCCATATAAAAGTTGGGTTCATATTTGCGCGGATTGGGAGGTAGAGGTAAACCGAAAATCCCACAATAAAGCATACAGCCATAAATCCAAGCAGCCTGTACAGCCTTTTCTTATCATACAGGTTTGTATAAAAGAATAGCGTAAAGCATGCCGGGGCAAGTAAAATAGTTGTTAAATGGTTTGTAAATGATAGTCCAAGCAGGAATGCAAATGCGAGGTAATATTTGTTTTGTGTTATGAATGTGCCTTCAGTATTATTTCGTTTAGTATTGAATATTGCCTTTAAGAAAACAAGCATGAGCGTAACAAGGAAAAATACATGGATGGGGTAAACTTCAACGGAATTTGCCGCGCCCCAGTATGTTTTAGAAAACGCAAGTACAAGTGAGGCAAATCCGGCTGCTGAATATACTATAATATCAGGCAGTGAAATTAATTTTTCTTTTAATGCGGATGGCAGTGATTTTATTGTTTTAGACTTAGTGGTTTTCTCTACTTTTTTTTCTGCGTTCTGTAGCGAACCACTCTGAAGGAAATATTTCATTAGTTGAAAGAACATAAATACACCCAGCGCGCAGAAAAATGCGCTCATGAGGTTAAGCCTGTAAATTTCACTTGAGCCAATTGGCAGAAGTGAGAAAATATGCCCAATAATCGTAAATAACGGGTAGCCCGTTGGATGTGCAATTCCTAAAGTAGTTGCAACTGCTGCAAGCTCGCCGCTATCAATAAACCATACAGTTGGAGCCAATGTCATTAAATAAACAATAAAAGCTATAATAGCCGCGCCAATACCATAAACATATGTGAGCTTTTTTGTCAAATCCTACAAATATAGTCAGATTTTAATAAATTTAAAGGGATTTATAAGTAATAGTAGCATAGCCAATCCTGTCTGTGTAATGAGCTGGTCTAGTTTAAATAAGTAATTTTTATCTTCAAAAATATTTTTCTTTAGACATTTTAGTTCAACGATAACTTTATCAGCTTCAAAGATATAATCTGCATTTTTGAAGGTTGGTGGCTGTTTTAACTGATCTGCAATAAGACTGCTACCAAAATCCTTTACAAATGTATTAAAATGAAATTCTACATCAATAGGTTCTCTTTTATACATTCTTTAATGACATTATCTAATGGTTAAAATAAAACCTGTCAGGTCTTAGAGACCTGACAGGTTTAAATACATTTTTTACTTTCTGCGCTTCTCAGCAGTCCCGCGTTTCTGCTTAGCGGGATGGCTTTTTCTTAATTCACATAAACCCCGTCAAGCATCTGCCAGTATAAACCAGCTGATTTTTCCGCAGCATCAAGAACCCTGTTCTGGTCTTCCTGCGTTTTGCAGCTTGCCAAAATAGCATCAAGCTCAGCTTTGCTGTGGTAAATATCAGCTTCATGGTGAACAGCAAAGAACTCTAATGCTTTGGGGCTATCTATATTATAGAATTTCTTCAAGCCGTCAATCTTTACCTGTGAAACTTCAGGGATCTGTTTTTCATAACCGAAGAGAGCTGCAAGTCCGATACGGTAATCTTCATTCCTGCACAGGTCATAAAATCCCTGTATTGATCTTTTCACTTCATCAACAACTTCAACATTCTCAGCATCATCAGCGCTAACGCCTAATGAATTTGCGAAGTTCATCCACAATGTTGGGTGATCAGCTACTCCTGTTCTATATCCATCTTCATCAGCAATATTCTCAACAAGCATTCTTCTTATTTCGGGGTCAGTGCAATATGAGTGAACTGAGCTTACGAACATAGGAAAATGTTTTACGAAATGATAGTACTGCTTTGCATAATCCTGCAGTTCGCTAATTGTTAATTTGCCTTCGTTCCACTTTTGGTAAAAAGGATGCTTTAATATACTTTTTTCTTCAAGGATTCTGTCTAACTCTTTTGTTAGCTGCTCTTG
>JAYTUN010000122.1:0-6039 GCA_043744495.1 Ignavibacteria bacterium | reverse complement strand
CCTTTCAGAAAACCATTGTTCAATACCTATACCGTTATCTTTGACGGCAAAAAGCCACATCCCGTCTTTTTTTTCGGCAGAAATATCAATCGCAGGCTTATTTTCGCCCTGGTATTTAATTGCATTTGCAATAAGATTCTGGAATACCTGTGTTATCTGAACAAAATTTCCGTTAATTTTTGGAAGAGTAAATTGCTTAATATTAGCGTTACTCTCTTTTATAGCTATTTCAAGGTTTGCCGTTGCATCCTTAAAAGCTATATTGCAGTCAATATCTTCCTTAACAGCGCGCTCAGTACCTACTCTGGAATACATAAGGAAATCGGTTATCAGTCTGTACATTCTGGTTACGCCGTCATCTGCTGCATTTATTTGCACTTCCATTTCATGACCGAGGCGCTTTTTGTACTTCTTATTAAGAGTTTCAAGGAAGTTTTGTATTGACCTTAAAGGCTCCTGAAGGTCATGCGATGCTGCATAAGAAAATACATATAATTCCTCATTTGAAAGGGCAAGCTCTTCGGCATATCTTCTTAACTCTTCTTCAACTTTTTTCTTGAATGTGATATCTCTTGAAATTACGGAAACTCTTGAAATTATTCCTGATTCTTCCATGATTGGCGATAAGGTAAGTGAAACATCTATTATTGATTTGTCTTTTCTCTGTCGTTTTGTTTCAAGAGACTCAATTCTTTCGCCTTTTGAAACTTTATTTAGTAAATGCTCTAATTCTTTTTGCTTGAAATCCGGAACTACGATCGAGATATTTCTGCCAATTGCATCCTTTTCGGTGTATCCATATAACTTTTCTGCACCCGGATTCCAGCTTTGTATCTGTCCGTCAATACTTATTCCGTATATAGCATCAATGGAATTAAGTACTATAGACGCTAACTGCGACTTTATATCTTCGTTCCTTTTCCTATCTGTTATATCACGTAAAATAGTTATAACATGAGGTATTGAGTGATATAATACAGGTGTTGATGCTACGCTCACATCTAAATATGTTTCATCAAGTCTTTTAATGGCAATATCCATAACAGGAACCTGTTTCATATACTTCACCATTTCTTCGACTCTTTTATTAATTTTATCTCTGTAAGAATAATGAATAAGTTCATTTAAGGTTAATCCTATTAATTGTTCTTCACTTTGCGCGCCGAATAGCGCAAGACCTGCCTGGTTTACAAATAATAATTTCCCGTCCCTGTGGATTGTAATTGTATCCGGTGATAGATTAACCGTACTTCTAAGCCTGTTTACATTATCCTGAAGCTCTTCAATATCTTTTGTTAATTCAGTTATCTGTATTTTTGATTCTTTCGCCCTTCTTCTAGAAAACATTGCAAATGCAAAGCCGAATAATGCAAGTACAAACAACAGCTCAACTATCCTGAAGCCTTCAGAATCTGCTCCAACATTCCGCATCCATACAAAAAAATCAAGCATAGATCCCGCAATGAGTACGATAATAATTATCGAAAAGATAATTATTATATCCTTCAGGTCTCTGGACTCTCTGCCTTTTTTATTTATTTCTTCTTGCAATTAATTCGCTTTTAAGTTCTTTTCTTAAATCTATGATTTCTTTTATTGTTCTGAATATTATTGAGGGTCTTGCTGCAGTTGAAACTCCGTCAATCCTTGGTAAATGCTTTACTCCAAGCTCTGTAAAAGTATAACCCAATAGTTCAGCCCTTATCATAATTTCAGCATCTATAAAAGCATCTTTAGTGTTAACTTTAATTTTCTTAAACAGATCAGTTTTTATTATCTTAAATGCGCAATCTATATCAATATAATCAATATCAAATACATATCTTAGAATATAATTATACACAAAACTTGTTAATTTTCTGTATGGTGAATATTGTTTCTTTTTTCGGTAACCAATTACCATGTTACTAAAAGGTATTAGAGCAACAAATTTCTTTAGTTCTTCAAGATCAAACTGATTGTCTCCATCAGTATAAAAAACATATTCAAATTTCGCTGAAGTAAAACCTTCCCATAAAGTTGCGCCATATCCTTTATTCTTTCCATGATGAACAACCTTCACCTTGGGATACTGCGCTGCAAGATTATCCGCTACTTCTGCTGTTTTATCCGGACTTCCGTCTTCTATTATTGTAACTTCGTAATCTCCAAGCTGAAGCTCATCGAGTACAGCTACTGCTTTATGAACTACTTTATCGATGTTCTTTTCATCGTAATAGGCGGGAAAAAAAACTGATAGCCTTATATCTTTATTCGTTATCAACAAAATATCTCCATGTATTTTTAAGACCATCGTTAAAACTATATTCGGGTTTCCACTTTAAAATTTTTCCTGCAAGCCTGTTATCAAGTATATTTGCCTTAACGTCAAATTTTCTTGCTGGCAGATATTTTACATCAAAATCCAGTTTCAAAACCCTGCGGAATCTTTCAAGTATCTGGTTTATTGAAAGTCCCTGGTTACTGCTGATGTTAAATATCCTGTTATTAGACTTATCTTTTATTGCTTTATAAATTGATCTTGCCCCATCTTTTATATAAAAGTAATCCCTCACAACTTTACCATTGCCCCATATTTCAAGGGTTTCACCCATTTTTATCTTGTAAAGCAGGTGTGCAATAAGTCCCTGTGTTAAAAATGGATTTTGTCTCTCGCCATAAGGATTTGCGAATCTTAATATCTTATAATCCAATCCTTTTAATACACTGTAAAGGTAAAGATATTTCTCGATAGTCAATTTAATTATTCCGTATGAACTCATTGGATCAGTAGGGTGCTTTTCGTTAATTGGAAGTTTTACAGGATTCCCATATACCGTCCCACCCGATGATATAAATATTACTCTCTTAATATTGTATTCAACACACTTTTCAAATAAATGGAGCGAAGAAATCAAATTGCTTTCCACATCATAAAATGTATTCATGTTTGATGTTGCAGGAACTGTGGAGCTGACAAGATGTACTACGTAATCTTTTCCCTTTAAAGCTTTGCTTATATCAACTTCATTATTAAAATCACCTTCTACAAAATCTATTTTGTCAAGAATGTGCTCAACGTTTTTCTTTGAAGCATTTAGTTTATCAAATACTGTGACTTTTAAACCATTATTTAACAAGTCCTCAGCTATATGAGAGCCTATAAAACCGCCGCCTCCGAATATTATACAGCTTTCCTTCATGTTTACCTTTTACTCATAATAAGTTTTTCACTGTTTCTCAAAAATAAATGAACCGAATCTTTGGTCTGCTGAAACTAATTGTTTAATTAGTTTATATTTTGTTGTATCTTTTAATAAATCAAGTTGAACGTCATTTTTAAACTCCGGTCTGTAACCGTAATGTGATTCCCATATTATCACCGAGCCTTTTGGCGCTTCACCAAGATTTTTGAGGTCAAGTTTTTTAAATGACTTTTGATTTTCTTTATAGCTCTTAGAGTAAAACATAATAAAGGTATGGTTGGTCAGCTTTTCTTTATCTTTAGCATCCGGAAGTGAATCAACATACTCCGCAGTTTCTTTAACTGAAATATTCTCAGGTGAGAGCTTCTTTGTATCAACAAAATATAAATGAATTATTGCAAGCATAACAAGTGAAATTCCAAGAGTATTCAGATATTTCATTTTCGACTCTTTCCACAATATAACAGAAAGAACAAGGAATAGTAAAACAAAAATTATTTTTGTGTATTCAGTTTTCTCAAGCAGAACAAATCCATCTGATGCTTTGGATAGAAACAATAATATAAGTACAGCAAACGACCCTGTTATCAGATAATTGCTTGATTTGAATCTTTGTAGCGATAGATTGTTCAATCCAACAGCGGCAAAGAATGCACAGATAGGTGATATGTGAAGCAGGTATCGCCAGTTTCCCGGGTTTGGTCCATCGCTTACCATTGTAAGCATCTGTATAACAAATATTGAAATGAAAATTATGTAAAATTCAAAATACTTTTTGAAATATTCTTTTATTTTTGAGGTATCATTTAAAAATCCAAAGAATCCTAACAAGAAGAGCGATAAGCATATTGGTCCAACAATAAAAATATAAACCTTAAAATAATGCAATATCCCTTGTGACCTATAATTTAAACCGGCAACAGATTTCATTTCTGTTAAAACAAATAACAGGTCGCCTGTTTTAATGAAGCCGAGTAAGTTATATATTATTGGGAAAACAAATAATGCAGCCGCGAAATAATACTGTTTTTTAAATGAAAAAATTATAGCAAATACTATAAGTAATAACGCAATTTCCTGCCTGATGGTAAATATATATCCAAGTAACAATGCGCTTAATACAAATCTTTCTTTTTTATATAATATCAGGAAAGTAACAATACAAAGCGCAGTGAATATTTCGGAATATGACCTGAAAGATAGATCCACAAATAATGGCTGTGTGGAAAGAAGTAATGCACCAATGAATGCAAACCCGGTTTTATATGTTTTAATAAGAATGTATGTCATGTAAACAGTTGTTGCAGCTATAATGGAATTAAATATCAATACCGCATCATAGCTTATAAGAGCAGGCAATACCAAAAATATCTTATACCCTGGTTTGGGTCCGTTACCAAGTATCGCCCACGGGTCCTGCCAGAAATTAAGCATATTTATGTATTGAGCTACTTCATCATCCTGATAGAATCCTAATGAAATCTTTCTGTAAGAAAAATACAGAATTGCTAAAATTGGGATAATTAACCAGAAATATTTGGAATATTTGGCTTCAAAATCTGATTCAGCATAAGGAATGTTAAGAACCGATTCCTGCTTTTTAGATGAAATTTCTGTGGGTTTTTTCTTGCTCATAAAAAACAAATATATACAAGTAGGGTCTAAAATTCTATTCATTTTAAAGAATATTCAATTTTTGGTAGTTTCCTTATTTGTTTTTATCAAAAATGGATGAAATAACGATTTTTCTGAAATGATTTTCTTGTTTATTAAATAGATTACAAAAGTTTTTAGCAAGATATTAGATAACCTCAGACACTCAATAGCTTAACATTTCTTTTATTTTAACTTTATGGGTATTCATCAAACATTACGAGCAACCCCAAGAATGGCAGCAGGATTAATAAACAATATCCGAAGTTGTTTAGAATTATTAGGAAGTTGAATAAAGGAAACAAGTAGCATAGTCGCTTCCTTATACATCCCCTATCCATTTTTAGGATGCAAATTAAGGATTTAGTGGTAAAACCAGCAATGCGCTAGAAATATCGCCTTTTATTTTAATTACGGGTGCTATATCTTTACTTAAATAATTGTCAAGTTATATAAAACGCTAATGGAACTTAACAAAATCTATAATGAATGTTGTTTAGTAACAATGTCAAAAATGATTGATAATTATATTGATTTAACCGTTACATCACCACCCTATGATGACTTAAGAACTTATAATGACCTTATTATTGACTCAAACGAGAAAATCAATGGATATGGTTTTCCCTTTGAAGATATAGCAAGAGAGCTTTTTAGAGTAACTAAACAAGGCGGAGTTGTTGTATGGGTTGTTGCAGACGCTACAATAAAAGGAGATGAAACAGGTAATTCTTTCCGACAAGCACTGTATTTTAAAGAATGTGGCTTTAAACTTTTTGATACAATGATCTACTCTAAACCACCCAGAGGAGCTGTTGGCAATAATCAAACATATTGGCAATCATTTGAGTATATGTTTATTCTTAGCAAAGGCAGTCCTAAAACTATTAACCTTATTAAGGATAGAGAAAATAAGGATTCAAGAAAAGGTGATAATGGAACAAAAAGACTGCAAAACGGCAATTTGCTTAAATTAAAAAGGGGTGGTTATAGTGCTTTTGGTAGAAGAAAAAACATATGGGAATACAATATAGGTAAGGGACATTCTACCAGAGATAACATTGCTTTTGAACATCCTGCAATATTCCCAGAAAGATTAGCTCAAGACCATATCATTACATGGAGTAATAAAGGTAACTTGGTATATGACCCTTTTATGGGAAGTGGAACAGTAGCTAAAATGTGCTATCTTGAAGAAAGA
>JAYTUN010000121.1:0-23298 GCA_043744495.1 Ignavibacteria bacterium | reverse complement strand
ATTTTCAGGGCTAAAGCCCTGAATTCAACGTATTTTTAAACCCCCGACATAAATGTCGGGGTTAAAACATATTCCTAAGCGGTCAACTTGAGTAATTTTATTCAAATCTCTATATTATCGGGAAATAACGCAGTGCCATTTGCCCATATTATTATGCTTTGCAAAAACGGCAAAAAATCATTATTTTATGACTATGTATAGTATTGACTATTTCATAATTGTTTTGAATTTTCCTAAAAATATTGGTGAAATTTGATGAAATTTAATATATGTTTTGTTTTGTTACTGGTTATTTCCGGTTTCTCCTATTCGCAAAATGATAGCAGCCTGATACTTGGCAAAACTGAAAAAAACAACAGTGCAGCAGTATTTGATCTTAGTGATCCGACTGGTGTAAATATGGAAGTAAATCTTTGGGGATATGTAAGGTACCCTGGCAGGTACCGCGTACCAATTGGTACTACATTTATGGATCTAATCAGCTATTCAGGCGGTCCAACAGATGAATCAAAATTAGTAGATATGCGTATAATTAGAGACGCAAATGATCAAACAAAAGCACCAAAAGTGATAAATATCAACTATGAAGATATTTTATGGGGAGAGCAGGTTTCAACAAAGCCTAAGATGAATCCGGTATTGCAGCCCGGAGACGTAGTAGTTGTACAAAAAGAAAGAAGATACACTTTCAGGGATGACCTTTCTGTATACTTTCCTATAATTACAACACTTATATCTATTGCAACATTTATCTTATTGCTCGGGAAACCGTAAATAAATTAATTTAAAAAAATATGGAATCACAGTCAAACGGTAAGTCATTCAGCAATATAGATTCTAATATAAAATCGTCACACAGTATTAGGTTCTATTTTAATCTCATATTAAGGAACAAGGTACCAATACTTCTAAGCCTTGCAGTGGGACTGATAGTTTCATATTTCTATGCATACTCACAGGTTGATATTTATGCCTCTGCATCATCAATGAGGCTGAGCAAGCCTAAGGAAAACGTTTTAGAAAGTAAGATATTTTCTGACGTTGAAGGTGAGCTGCCTGAGCGATACATAAACAATGAAGTAGAAATTCTGAAATCATTTGCTATCAGAGAAAAAACTGCAACCGCGCTTCTGGATTCATTCCAAGTACTAAAAGGTAAATTGCCTTTTTCACTTATGGTTGTAAATCCTGAAAACCCTGTAGATACAAAAAGCAAAAACCAAATAGCTACCATTTTGCAGACAGCTACAGAAATCTCACAAAAAAGAGGTCTTGATATCGTTTCGATAAAAACAGAAAGCCCCTCGCCACAGGAAGCTGCGTTAATTTCTAACTGCTACGCAGAAGCTTATGCAGACTATTCATTAAAGTATAACCGCGGTCATTTAACATTAAACAGAGGTTTCCTTGAAAAACAGGTACAGGAAAAATACAATTCACTTCTTCAGACAGAAGACAAGCTTACAAATTTCTTAAGAACAGAGAACGTTGTTGAGCTGAACGCTCAGGCAAATTCAATTATTAGCTCGCTATCGGGAATTGAAAGCGATTACAACAGGGCACAGATAGACCTGCAATCGACAAACAGGGCTTTAACTGATATAAAGAGTGAGCTTGATAAATATGACCCGAAAGCAACAGATTATTTTGAAAGCAAGATAACTGACCCATATGTTGCAGAGTTACAGAGCGAAATAGTGCGTCTTGAAATACAGCGTGACCTTGTAAAAACAGGCAATGAAGAGATAATAAAAAACTCAAAGTCGCTTAAAGATACAGATAAAAAAATAACAGAACTGAAAAAGACTCTTGAAGAGAAACTTACAATATTAAGAGACGGCGCAACATCAAATACACCTGATGAAATGAGGTCATTATCATATAAATATTTTGAAACAAGGATTTTAAATAATCAGAACAAGGTAAAAGAAGGATTATTAAAGGGCTATTTGAATAAATACCAGGAAAAATTCAATAAACTTCCTGCACAGAGTATTGAATATGCCAATCTTGAACGTGAGAGAATGGCAAATGAAAAAATTTACCTGATGCTGCTTGAAAAATACCAGGAAGCACTCATTAATGAAGAGTCTCAGCCGAATAATGTGAAAATTATTGACTATGGAAAGATCCCTAAATCACCATCAAAACCCAACAGGTTCTTAATTATTACAATTGGTCTGTTAATAGGTCTTGGATTGGGATACGGTTTTGCGCTTCTCAGAAATATTCTTGATGTATCGGTTAAATCACCTGAAGACTTAGAAAATATAGGTATATCACTCATAGGCTGGGTGCCAACATTTATGCGCGAGTCCAAAGCAGGAAGGCATACCCATACAGAGCAGGAACTTGTTCTTGCATATAATTCAGATTCAGTACCGGCAGAAGCTTTCAGAACACTAAGAACAAGATTGCAATTTTCAAAGCTTGAGCCGGAACCGATAAAGACAATACTTATAACAAGCTCTATACCAAGAGAAGGCAAAACAATTATATCATCAAATCTTGCTGCGAGCTTTGCGCTCTCATCAAATGTACTTCTGCTTGACTGCGATTTTAGAAAACCGAGAATGCATAATATCTTCAATATGAAAAGATACCCCGGTCTTTGCGATTATTTATTCGGAACTGTGCCGCTAGAAGAAGCTGTAAGGGAAACTTCCTTCCCTAACCTCCACATAATGACATGCGGAACTATACCTACAAACCCGGCAGAGCTTATTGCCTCAAAACACATGCAGACCTTCCTGAATATGATGAAGCCAAAATATGATTATATACTTATCGACTCTCCCCCGCTTGCAACAGTAACCGATGCGGAGCTTCTTTCATCATACGTTGACGGAACGGTTGTTGTAAGCCTTGCAAGCAAAACAAGGCTTGACCTGCTTGTTAACACAATTGATACACTGAATAAAATTAACGATTCTTTTATTGGCGTAATACTTAATAACTTTGATTACCAGGCAACTTACGGAAGCTACTACAAGTATTATTATTATTATTATGGCTCTGAAAAAGGTAAGGAAGCAGGCGAGAAGATCGGAAAATCACCAAAAACGGTAACAACTAATGGCAGCACAAAAGAAAAGATAATTAAACCAAATTAGTATTGCAGCTAAGGATATTTTTTAAAACTTACCCGGAAACATCCAAGTGTCCTTCATGCGGGAAAATAGGCACTATACGCAGAAGCAGAGCAAAAAATTTATTTGAATCATCAATAAAGTTTTCCAGAGTTGCAAACTTGTTTAAATGCAAAGAGTGCGGCTGGAGAGGGATACTGAAAAAATATACTGTTAATAAATATTCATTTATTACTTTGATGTTTTACATTATGCTAGTCTTATCGGTAGCATATATAATCAAGCAGGTACTGACGAATAAATTTGGAGCATCATTATAATAAAGTCCCCGGCTATCACAAAGTACGTAATTATTACTGTCTCTGCTTTTCATAAAAACTATGGATACCAACAGCATTGATTTTCATGAATTCGTTTCAAGAAAACTTGCTGCAAACGGGTATTATATCGTATTGATAACAAAAGAACTTATGGATAAACGAGTTGATGATTTCATCAGGTTTGTAAATGATATAAGGAAAGAACATAATTCTGTTTACGGGTGGAAAGAAGAAAAGCGAGAGTACTTTCTGAACCCGCTGGTTGATAAATGGAAGTTCAGTTTTACGATAATGAATGATAAAGACGAATTTTGCTTTGTTAATTTTTCTTCAGTTTACGATAAGATAATCCATAATCACTGCACTTATGCAAGAAAAGATACCCGGAATTTCAATTTTGCGAAACTGCATATCATAAAGCTCTGTCAAACCGGTCTGGATGAAGGTTTTACTCACCAGGAAGGATACTGGCCAAAATCAAACAATGGCTCTATTATTCTATTTATGCGTATGGGTTGGCAGATAGAAAGCATCAGGAATAACGAAGAACTTTTCATGATTGCGGACCTTGAAAAAGTAAGGAACCAAACATACGGACTGGTAGCAGAGGGGAAATAAATTAGAAATAAAATGTCAGGCAAAAATGTATTGTTAATTGGCGCATCAGGGGGACTTGGCAAATATATCAGCATTGGATTAGCATCAAGCGGATATAATTTAGCGTTGCAATATAACACCAACCCTGAAAAGATAACAGAGAATTTAAAAGAAATTAATAACCCTGCAATTAAAATTAAAACTTACCAGGCTGATATTACTTCAGAAGTAGATGTTTCAGCGCTCATAAATAATGTTAAGGAAGAATTTGGCACAATAGATATCCTGGTGAACAATGCCGGCATATCCATCAATGCGATGAGCTGGAAGTTAGCTGTTGATGACTGGAATAAGGTTCTTGGTGTAAATTTAACAGGTCCATTCCTTTGCACAAAGCACGTGCTGCCGCTTATGAAGGAAAATAAATATGGCAGGATAATTTACATTTCGTCGGTAGTCCCGCAAATTGGTGTTGCGGGCACTGCAGCTTATGCCGCCTCAAAAGCCGGACTTGGTGGATTATGCAAAGCAATATCCAAAGAAGTTATAAAAAGTAACATTACCGCAAATACAATATCGCTGGGTTATTTTAACGCCGGGCTGTTATTCCAGATACCCGAAGATTTACGCCAGCAGGTAAAAGAAACTATCCCGATGAAGGAATTTGGCAACCCCGTGGAAATAGTTGAGTGCATTCAATACATTTGCTCTGAACATTCACGATATATTACCGGGCAGACAATAAATCTAAACGGGGGACTTTACTAACTTAATGTGCGGAATAAACGGAATAGTTACCGCTAATTCTGAGCTAAAAAAAAAGATTATAAAGGCGAATGATCTGCTAAAGCATAGAGGACCTGATGATGAAGGCTATGTTATAATAGAGCAATCAGGATTAAAAAATATTCAATTTTCAGGCGCAGATTCTACCGAAGGCATAAAAAGCAAATACCCCTTATTTCCGGTTCAGCAAACAGACCAAACACAGGTAATATTAGCTCACAGAAGGCTTTCAATAATTGATCTGAGCGATAACGGTCATTGCCCTATGAGTGACAGCGAGGGTAGAGTTTGGATAACATACAATGGCGAGATATACAATTATATAGAGCTAAGAGATGAGCTGAGGAGTTTGGGCTATACTTTCAGAACTAGCTCAGATACAGAAGTAATAATTTATTCTTATTTACATTGGGGAGTTGAATGCCTTAGCCGTTTCAATGGAATGTGGGCATTTGCTATTTGGGATAACAAAACAAAAAGACTTTTTCTTGCAAGAGACCGCTTTGGAGTAAAACCGTTATATTATGTTCATAACGATAAGTACTTCGCATTTTCATCAGAGCTAAAGCCTCTGGTAGTTTATTCATCCGAAAATACGCAGGTTAACAGAAAAAAGATCCCTTTTTACCTGATATTCGGCAACAGGCTGAATACAGAAGATACATATCTTAATGGTATCAACTGCCTGAGAGCATCTAATTATTTAATTTATGAAAACCAAAAGATATCCGTTAAGCAGTACTATGATATTAAAAAACAAAATGAAACAGAGCTTAGTGAAGAAAAGCTTAAAGATAAAATAGTTGAATTACTTGAAGATTCAATTAGCTTAAGGTTCAGAAGTGATGTGCCTGTAGGAACCTGTTTAAGCGGCGGGTTTGATTCATCAAGCATTGTTTCGCTGGCTTCCGGCAATAACATAAATAAGATAGAAACATTTTCTGCGGTTTGGGAAGAAAAAAGTTGTGATGAATCTTATTACATTGATATTGTCAACAGTAAATATGGCTGCATACCAAACAAGGTGGTTCCCAATGTTGCAGATTTTGAGAAGGTATTCAGCAGGCTTTGCTACTACCAGGAAATTCCAACAGAAGGTCCGGGTCTGTACCCGCAATGGTTTGTGATGTCTAAAGCCAGTGAGAAAGTGAAAGTTTTACTTGATGGTCAGGGTGGCGATGAAGTGTTCGGAGGTTACTTCCAGATGGGCGCTTATTTAAGAGGTATAATTAAAGACAGAAAACTTTTGAAACTTGCCGCAGAATCAGGTAACTTCCTTCAATTTCTTGATAAAACCGGAATGCATTCATTTTCAAGCTGGCTTTTCCCAAGGCAATATGGATATTTGACAAGATCAAAGCTTTCTGCTAAGTTTGATATACTTAACAGGGATCTGTTCAATTCAATTGATAAAAAAGACCTGAACTTTGATGTTGAACCTCAAAAAAAATTCGGGAATTACCTGGGCAATTTATCTTATCATTTTATTAAAAACATAACTATCCCGGCTTTACTTCACTATGAAGACCGTTCATCAATGGCGCATTCAATAGAAAGCCGTGTACCATTTCTTGATTACAGGCTTGTTGAGCTTGGTGTGAATTTAAAAACTAATTATTTATCACACAGGGGTATGTCGCGTCCATTATACAGAAAAGCTTTAAAGCCTTATTTACCCGAGGAAGTAGTAAACAGAAAGGATAAACTGGGCTTCCCTGTGCCATTTAAGGAGTGGACTAAAGGAGAATTAAAAGAATTTATATATGATAGTTTGTTCCATGATGGAAATACATTATTTGAATATATAGATAAGGCTAATCTTGAGCATAATATAAAAGATCATTACAGCGGAATAAAAGACTACAGCTGGGAAATATGGAGATTGTTAAGTTTAAATAATTTTTTGAAGTTATTTAAAGGAAAATTTTAAGATTAATTTTATTAACACTATATAAATAATTCTGTATTAATTTTCTATTAATTTCATTAATTTGCTTTAATTAAGATAAAGAATTGCTAAAATTTATACTTGTATCATATTCATTCAGAAGAATATTAATACTTACTGGAATATTTACTGGTTTTTTGTTTATTTTCAGCAAAATTTTTGACCAAGCCTGGGGCAGCAGTTCATCTATACCTATTGTTAACCTTTATGATGTCTATTCAGTGCCTGAGGAATATGATAATAACAGCAATGTAAATCTTAAGCAATTATCAAAAGATTTAATAGCTATTGAAGGAAATAAAAAGTTTAGAGTGATAGGTCATCAAACAGATCCTCAATATTATGATACCGTAAAAGTTGTTTACCCCGATACATCATACAATAAAATAAATAAAATATTTTTAAAATTTGAGGATTCGGACAATTTAGATTCGATCTATATTGTAATATCAAATTCCCAGGAAGAAAAGTTATATTACAATCAGGTATTTTACAGCTCGGTAATAATTCAAAGGCTCAACAAATTTTCTGAAGAACCAGACGAGTTTAGAATAGATAATACTAAACTGGTGAATAAAGATCTGCTGCAAGATAATGATACACTTATTAACGAAGTGTTTAACTATTTTAACACAAACATAGCTATGCTTGGAATTGCGGATTGCGGAAAGAACTGCACGATCTTTTTACAGATATGCAATAATTTTGGTGTACCTGGCAGAATAGTAAGTCTGCAGGGTGGGGATATTGACCAGGTAGGTTATAATGATAAACTTGGTTACCCATTGCATGTAGTATGTGAAATATATTCCAGTAGGCATCAAAAATGGTATGTTGTTGACCCAACATATGGGTTTCGTTTCAAGCACAAGGTATTTCAGGACTACCTGAATGCAGTGGAAATATCCTACAAACATACATTCAGAAGAGAAGATAATATTAGCCAAGATAGTATATTAATTACAAAAAGGACATTGGTTGGGAGGGATTATTTTCAATTTTACGAAAATGTAATATTTTCAAAGCCCGAATGGAAAAACAGATTTTTAAAAAAATTGGTTAGGGTATTTTACTCTAATTTTGATTACTATATATTTCTGTTTTCTAATAATTTCTCTGTGGTAAAAAACGGATTCTATTATGTTGGAATTAAGACGTTTATGTATTTTTTTATGCTTATTCTATATATTAACGTAGTGTTATTTTTACTGCTTAAAAGACTATTTTTGGTAAAGAAACCAAAATATTAATTTAGTTCTATATGATAGACTCAATAATTAATACAACAACAAATAGCATGAAAAAGAAAAATGTAATAGTTTTCGGCGCGCACCCGGATGATTTTGAAGTAGGATGTGCCGGTACTATATTGAAATACATTGATTCTATCAATCTTAAAATATTTGTTATGTCAGATAGGTATGAAGACGGCAAAATGAGAAATCTAAAGGAAAAAGATAAATCGATGAAAATACTGGGATTAGATAAAATTCCTTTCAAAGTATTTGATGTACCTACAAGAATATTCCATGATTATAAATCAAAGATCAGAAATATCTTGTATGAAATAGCCACTAAATCAGATGTTGACCTTGTGTTTACTCCGCCCATACATGATATACATCAGGATCATATTGTGCTGGCAGAAGAAGTTATAAGGCTTTTCAGGGAAAAAACAATATTCGGTTATGAAGTAATAAGAAGCGGTTATGATTTTATGCCCAATATGCATGTAAAGCTACCGGTAGAACTTGTTAACCTGAAAATTAAAGCAGCTCAAAGTTATAAATCACAATGGTCAACCACAAAAAGCGGCGGATATTATTTTTCAAAGGAAGTAATGAAAGGATTAATGAGGGCAAGGGGTGCGCAGTTTGGAGTAGAATATGCCGAAGCTTTTGAAGTATATCACCTTAAATTATGAAGCCCAAAATTATCGTTTTATGCTATAATTATGAACTAAGTCAATTCCCCAAAGAGCCTGATAAGGAAAACAGGTTTTTTACTTACGGCTTTGGCGGAACATTTGGTAGATTGTTTGCAGCGCATCTTGAAAGTTATGATTTCGAGGTCTGGCGCTTAGATGGCAACATTGAAAACAAGTATTACGAAAAAAAAATCGATGGAATATTATTTAAAATATTCCGTGCATGGACTATAAATAAATTGGGACTTTTTTCATGGACATACATAAAAGAATTGAAAAAAGAAGTGAATAGATCAAATCCTATTTTGTTCATTGTCCATACGCATAATTTTCAGACATACCAGATAGCATTCTTTCTCAAAAAATCTATGATGGTTTCAACTCATCATGGTGACTGGTCTCCTTATTATGTTTATAGAAATTCAGGAGGATTAAGAAAGTTTAGAGCTTTATTAGGTATTGCTGCTGAAAAGCTGACAATGAAGAATATAGATTACTTTCTTCTGTGTGATTACAAACAGGTACCTTATATTAAGAAATCAGCACCTAATGCTGAATGGATACTCTTTTCAAGCGGACTTGATGTAAATAAGTTTATAGTAATTGATAAAAATGAAGCCCGCAAGCAGCTGGGACTGGATCAATCAAAGAAATATATACTTTATGTTGGCAAACTTTATAAGTATAAACAGATCGAAGAGCTTCTTAAGATATGGGATGAAATCAGGAATCAAAATCCAGAAATAGATCTTCTGCTTGTAGGTAATGAAACACGGGGCTCATGGGGTGAGGAATATTACGATATGGCTGAAAATTTCGGCGCTAAAATAATTGGAAGAGTGTTAAATAATGAGCTTTACAAATATTACTGCGCTGCAGATGTTTATGTACTAATAGCTCTAAGGGAAGATAACTTTGGCGGAACCGGGATTGCTCCGCTTGAAAGCCTTGCCTGTAACACACCAGTCGTAAGCAACTCAATGCAGAATTATCTTGGTGATAACGCCGGTGATATATGTGAAATGCCTGAAACACTTGACGGCTATAAGAATGCTATTCTGAATGTGATAGGGAACCCGGGAAAATATAAAGTAATGAGGGAAAGTGTTGAAAAGTTTTATGCCCACAGTGTAACGGCAAAACGTGCCGACAATGTCTTTAAAAAAGTCTTAAATAAATACAAAAAATAAATATGCCTGATATCAAAGGAAAAAAAATACTTGTTATTGGAGGAGCAGGTTTTATAGGCTCCCACGTTGTTGATAATTTATTGAAAGAAGAAATTTCTCAGGTAACTATTTACGATAATTTCGTAAGGGGGACTGCTGATAATATTGAGATTGCTTTAAAAGACCCGCGTGCCAGATTTTTTGAAGTAGGCGGAGATATTCTTCAGACTGATATATTAAACGCAGCAATGAAGGAAAGTGACATGGTCATTCATCTTGCGGCACTCTGGCTTCTGCAGTGTCATGAATTCCCCCGCTCGGCATTTGAAGTGAATATTCGCGGAACATTTAATGTACTTGAAGCATGCAGAGATAATAAAATTGAAAGGCTTGTCTATTCTTCATCAGCATCGGTTTACGGTGATGCAGTTGAAATTCCAATGACAGAAGAACATCCGTTTAATAACAGAACATTTTACGGAGCCACAAAAATAGCAGGTGAAGCAATGGCAAGAGCATTTTATGAACGATACGGAGTGAATTATGTTGGTTTACGATATATGAATGTTTATGGACCAAGGCAGGATTATAAAGGAACGTATATAGCAGTAATTATGAAAATTCTAGATAACCTTGACCAGGGAAAAGCGCCTATAGTTTATGGCGACGGTTCACAGGCATATGATTTTATATTTGTTGATGATACGGCAAAAGCTAATATTTGCGCATTAAAGTCTGATGCAGTTGACAGCTTTTATAATGTTGGAATGGGTACTAAAACATCTATAAAAGAACTTACTGAAATACTTCTTAATATCTACGGAACTGACCTAAAAATTCAATATCACCCTCAGGGTCAGACATTTGTTACTAACAGGGTCGGCTCAACAGAAAAAGCAGAAAATGAAATTGGATTTAGAGCAAAAGTACAGCTTGAAGAAGGACTGAAAAAACTGATCGATTGGAGAAATGAACACAAGAAAAGATTTGGTGATAAATGGAAATTATTTGAGTAAACAGTAATATAAAAATGAATATCCCAATAGCTAAAACAGAATTTGACCAAAACGAATTTCAGAATATCATAAAGCCGTTAAGCTCCGGCTGGGTAGTACAGGGTCCGTTTGTTGAGGAGTTTGAAAATAAATGGAGCAAATATACAGGGGCAAAGAACTCAATAGCAGTATCAAACTGTACTACTGCACTGCATTTATCACTTGCCTCACTTGGCATCAAAGCCGGTGACGAAGTAATAGTCCCATCGTTTACATGGGTTGCTACAGCTAATGCTGTTGAATATACGGGCGCTAAACCGATTCTTTGTGATATAGAGACTGAGACATTCAATATTGATACTTCACAAATTGAAAAGCTAATAAGCAAAAAGACAAAGGCTATTATTCCGGTTCATCTATTCGGGCTTTCGTCTAATATGAATGAATTGAGCAATATTGCAAAAAAGTATCATTTAAAAATAATTGAAGATGCAGCATGCGGATTCGGCTGTAAATACAACAATAAGCATGTAGGTAATTTCGCAGAAACAGGCTGCTTCAGCTTTCATCCAAGAAAGGCAATAACAACTGGCGAAGGCGGAATGATCACAACAAATGATGATGAACTTGCTGCAAAGCTTCGTTCCATGCGGGATCATGGAGCATCGGTTTCAGATCATCAGCGTCATCATGGAAATAAACCGTACTTGCTTCCCGATTTTCCATACCTTGGCTATAATTACCGTATGACTGATATACAGGCATCAATAGGCTCATCTCAAATGGATCGCGCTGAAAGTATTCATTTACAAAGAACATTTATTGCAGATAAATATGATTTGTTGCTGGCAAATATTCCCTGGCTTAAAAAACCTTTTAGAAATGAACAGTTTGAACATGGGTTCCAGGCTTATGTTTGTATGTTTGCCCCTGAAGAAATAGATAAAAATAATATTGAAAAGATAACCAATCTTCGAAATGATTTTATGGATTATCTTCAGCAAAACGGTATATCAACAAGACCCGGCACTCATGCTGTACACATGCTGCAATATTACCGCGATAAATATGGATTTAAAAATATTGACTTCATTAATTCTTTCATAGCAAGCAAATGCAGTATAGCATTTCCTATATTTCCGACTTTAAGAAATGAAGAATTTGAATATATTTCGGAAATAATTCTAAATTATAAATTTTAATACAGTAAATCTGAATGTGCGGAATAACCGGAATATTTAATATAGAAGGAAGTGCAGTTTCTATCAATATACTTCAAAGGATGACTGATGCTATTAAGCACAGAGGTCCTGACGATGAGGGGATATGGACAAATACAAATATAGGATTCGGTCACAGAAGACTTGCCATAATAGACCTTTCACCTCTTGGGCACCAGCCAATGCAAACAGATGACGGTAATTATACCATAACTTACAACGGTGAAGTATATAATTTTCAGAACATACGTATTGAGCTTGAAGCGCTTGGATACAAATTCCACTCTAAAACTGACACAGAAGTAATACTAAAATCGTTTAAACATTGGGGCAAAAGCTGTATTCATAAATTCAACGGGATGTTTTGTTTTGCAATATGGAGCAACAGGGAAAAAGAGCTTTTTATTGCCAGGGATAGGTATGGTATTAAACCATTATATTATTATTTTAAGAATGATGTATTGGTTTTCGCATCTGAGATAAAAGCGCTTTTAAAACATCCGGATATTAGTGTTAAAGTCTGCCATGAGGCATTGAACGAATATTTTTCATTTCAAAATGTATTTTCTGATCTCACATTATTTGAAGGCATAAAGATACTTCCTGCTGCGAGTACAATTACAGTAAAATCAGGGGATATTAATTCATTCCATATTAACCAATACTGGGATTATAACTTCCAGAATGACCATACTATATCAGAAGTAGATTACATTGAAGAGCTTGAAAGATTATTTGAACAGGCAGTTAACAGGCAGCTTATAAGCGATGTTGAAATTGGTTCATATTTAAGCGGTGGTATGGATTCCGGTTCAGTTACCTCAATTGCGGCTAAAAATTTCAAAAACCTGAAGACATTCACTTGCGGATTTGATCTTTCTTCAGCATCGGGACTTGAGCTTGGATTTGATGAAAGAGTTAAGGCAGAATTTCTTTCAAACCTGTATAAAACCGAGCATTACGAAATTGTCTTAAAAGCTGGTGATATGGAGCGAGTAATGTCTGAGCTGATATGGCATCTTGAAGATCTGCGGATAGGCCAGTCATATCCTAATTACTATGTTGCAAGGCTTGCAAGCAAATTTGTAAAGGTAATACTTTCTGGTTCAGGTGGTGATGAATTATTTGCTGGGTACCCGTGGAGATATTACCGCGCTGTTGTAAATGATGACAGTGAGCATTACATAGAAAAATATTACATGTATTGGCAGCGGCTTATTCCGGATAGTTACAAACCAAAGTTTTTTAGCCCCGATATATACTCAAAGATACTTGCATACCAATGCAAAGATGTATTCAGAGGAGTTCTTAAGAATAAACTTGGAAACGAAATTACTCCGGAAGAATATGTTAACCACTCGCTGTATTTTGAAGCAAAAACATTTTTGCACGGAATTCTGGTAGTTGAAGATAAACTTTCTATGGCACATAGTCTTGAAACAAGAGTTCCATTCCTTGATAATGACCTTGTAGATTTCGCTATGAAGGTTCCAATAACTCACAAATTAAAGAACCTCTCAGAGATAATAAGAATAAACGAAAACATACCCGGTCCCAAAACCGAAAGATTTTATCAGCAAAATAGCGATGGGAAAAATATTCTAAGAAAAGCGCTTTCAAAATATGTTCCTGAATCTTATACTTCGGGTTTAAAGCAGGGATTTTCAGCTCCTGATGCAAGCTGGTTCAAAGGCGAAAGCAATAAATATATTAAAGACCTTCTGTTTGATAAACGTGCAAGGATTTATGATTATATACAGCCTGAAATGGCTCATAATCTTATGAATGATCATTTTTCTGGTAAAACTAACAGAAGGTTGTTAATTTGGTCATTGCTTTGTTTTGAATGGTGGAACAGAATATTCGATCCAAAATAATACATTCATCAGATGAATATAGTTTTTTTCGGAGCAACAGAACTGGGTTACAAATGCTGCAGGCAGATAGTAGAAAATAAGCTTGCAAATGTTTGTGGAATTTTTACAATTCCTAAAGAATTTAATATTTCATATTCCGATATACCTGTTAGTAATGTTAATTTTGCTGATTTCCATGAGCTTGGCAGAGAGTTTGGAATACCTGTTAAAGATGTTACAGGTAAAATGGGCAGCTACACTGAAAGCATTAAAGATTTAAACCCTGAGCTTATAGTTGTTATTGGCTGGTATTACATGATTCCCGAAAATATAAGAAACATTGCATCTAAAGGATGTGTTGGAATGCATGCATCATTGCTGCCAAAATACAGAGGCGGGGCTCCGCTTGTGTGGGCAATTATTAACGGTGAAGAAAAAACAGGTTTGACTTTTTTTTATCTTGATGACGGAGTTGATAGCGGTGATATTATTGCACAGAATGAAATTGAAATATATTTAAATGAAAATATTAAAGATATTATAGATAAAGTTACCGTAGCAGCACTGAATATTACAAATGAATATATACCACTATTGGCAAGTGGAACGGCGCCAAGAATTAAGCAGGATGAAACTAAAGCTACATATTTCCCGCAGCGGAAACCCGAAGACGGGCTTATCGACTGGAGCTGGGATACAAAGAAAATAAAAGATTTTTTAAGAGCACAAACTAAACCGTATCCCGGAGCTTTTACAATTTTAAACGGTAAAAAATTAACCATCTGGGATGCAGATATAATTGACATATGATAGTATTTACATCAGATATTGACTGGGCTAATGAGGAGATAATTGCGGATGTTCTTTCTCTTTTTGATGAATACGGAGCTAAATGCACATTTTTTTCCACGCATCATTCACTTCTGCTTTCAAAAACTGAAAAGAAACAATTCGAGATCGGTATCCACCCTAATTTCAACCCTATATTTTCGGGAAAAACTAATAAGAGGCCAATTGACATAATTGATGAGCTTCTGGATATTCATCCGGAAGCAAAAGGTGTACGCTCTCATGCAATATTGCAAAGCACTAATATTATTCAGTTATTTGCAGAAAGAAATCTTATTTACGATTCTAATATTTTTTTACCTTATGAACATAATATAAAGGCATTTAAGCTATGGAATGGTTTTGTTCGCATTCCATATAACTGGGAAGATGAAGTACACTGGTCATACGGTTATCAATTTGATGAGTCATATATGAATTTAAATAATGAAAGTTTATGTATTTTCAACTTCCATCCCATTCATATTTACCTTAATACAGAAAATAAATACAGGTTCAATATAGCAAAAATATATTATGACGATCCAATAAAATTATTGGAGTATCGTAATTTTGAAATATTAGGCGCTCGCGATATGCTGATCTCATTGCTTGAATATATTAAGATAAACAAAATTGAAACATACAGGATGATAGATCTGGCATGGGACGTTTTAAAAAAGGATCTAAAATAATCTTCTAATACTGAACTGGACTTAATTAATAAATATAATTTAACTGATTTCACACTTTCGCATTATGCAATGCTTCTGAAGAAAGCTAAAAAGGACTATATCATACGAACTTTTAGTGATTTCAGAAGGGATGAAAAATTCTTGATAATCAGGCACGATCTTGATGCTTCTGTTGAAGCTGCCTTAGATGTTGCTTATATTGAGAGTAAACTAGGGATAAAAGCAATTTATTTCATTTTGCTTCACAGTGCCTGGTATAATTTACTGGATATTAAAGAATCGGCTGCTGTAAAAAAAATATTGAATCTTGGACATAGTATCGGGTTGCATTTTGACTCGGATTATTATGATATTAAGAAAGAATCTGATCTTAATAAATATCTTAAACTTGAAAGAGTTTTCCTTGAAGGACTTTTTGAGGTAAAGATCGATTCGTTTGCATTCCATAATCCAACTGAAAAGATATTAAGACATGATAAGTTCAAATATGCAGGTATGATAAATACCTATGCTTCTTATTTTAGGAATGAAGTAGCTTATGCATCAGATTCTAACGGGCATTGGCGATATAAAAGGCTGGAAGATATACTCAAAAATAATACAGGGAAGATACAGGTACTCACTCACCCTATATTCTGGCAAAAGTCAATTGGATTCCCTAAGCATAAAATATGGAACTCTATACTTGGTAATGCTGAACGGACGGTAAATGAGTATGACAAATTTCTACAGGATAACAGGCGAATAAATATAGGCGAGTTAAACGATGAATTTTTAATATTGAAAAAACTTAATCAACAATCTGGATTTCTGGCTGAAAAGTACTGGATAAGAGGAGAATTAGAATTTTCTTACCTTGTTTGCTGGAAATTGTTAAATAAATATTTGGTTAAATCTTTCAAGAGAAATAAACATTATGCATATCTTGAAAAACTAAAAGATTTATGCATTGATCAAGGAAACATTGATAAAACGAAGATAGTAAATGCAATCAAACAAGTTACATCAATTGCAAAAAGCGCTAAGAGGAAAAAGTGATAAGGATAAGTAATGACTGACTATTCTAATATTGATTTTCATGAATTCATAGACCTTGAACTTTCTAAAGCTGGCTACAAGATCGTGACTTTATCGCAGGATATTATGACGAGCAGACTTAAAGATTTCAACAAATTCGTAAATGATATTTTTTCTGAATATGCAGATGAATACAAATGGAAACCTGTTGATGATAGTTTTTTTCTTAATCCAATGAATGATAAATGGAAATACAGCTTTGCTATATTAGATAAGGATGAAAGAATCCATTTTTTGAATTTTTCTTCCGTATATGATGATCATATTCATAATCATTGTACATTTGCAGGTAAAGAATCCCGCGGGAAAAATTTCGCGAAGTTTCATATTATCAAGTTATGCCAGACCGGGTTGGATAACGGTTTCACTTACCAAGAAGGTTATTGGCCAAAAAACAATAATGGTTCGATAATACTTTTTTTAAAAATGGGCTGGAATATAACACATATCAGAAATAACCAGGAGCTTGGCATGAGTGCAGAACTTGATAAGGTAAGAAACCGGACTTATGATTTAATCCTGAGTGGCAAGTAAGAGATGGGGATAGCTAAACTTGTAGCAATACATCAACCTACCTTTTTCCCATGGATGGGTTATTTTAATAAGATCATAAGGTCGGATGTTTTTGTGATACTTGATAACGTTCAATATCCTAAAAAAGGGGGAAGCTGGTCTAACCGTGTTAAAATAATGATAAGCGGCAAAGCAGAATGGATCACTATGCCGATTAACCGTAATTATAGCGGTACCAAAAACATTAACGAAATTGAAATTGATAATTCAAGGAACTGGAATGAAAAAGCGCTTAAAACCATTGAAGTAAATTATAAAAAAGCTCCTTATTTCAATGATATTTTTTCAATAGTCAAAGAACTTTTAATGACCCCCGGAGACGATCTGACTGAATTCAACTTGAAAATAATAAACACTTTTTGCGAGATACTTGGTATCAATATTTCACATTTCATCAGGGGATCTAAATTTAATGTAACTGGAAATGCCACAGACCTTTTAATTTCAATAGTGAAACAAACAGGATGTAATACCTATATGTGCGGTGGCGGAGCCACGAAATACCAGGAAGATGAAAAGTTTACACAAAACGGGATAACACTGCAATACCAGAATTTTAATCACCCTGTATATCCTCAGTTCAATTCCGAAGTCTTCATACCGGGACTTTCGATAATTGATGCATTTATGAATTGCGGAATACCGGAGACAAAAAGGTTAATTAATCAGTAAATTTACTTCAGCAATAAGTTTCAATTATTTTCATTAAATTTGCAAAATGGCTAATAAAATAAATTCAAACGATCTTAAGAATAAAAAAGTACTCATTACAGGCGGCATGGGTTTTGTTGGAAGCAATTTGTGCATTAAACTTGCTGAGCTTGGCTCCGAGGTTTTAATAGTTGATAACATGCTGCCTCGCCAGGGTGGTAATTTATTCAATATTGAGCCTGTTAAGGATAAAGTAAAAGTAAATATTTCTGATATAAGGAATCCAACTTCAATGAATCATCTTGTTAAAGGGATGGATTATATCTTTCATATAGCGGGACAGGTAAACCATGTTGATAGCGTAAAGGATCCGCTGAACGACCTTTCGATAAATGTTGAAGGTACGCTAGTATTAATGGAAGCATTAAGGATGAATAATCCGGATGCTAAAGTAATATTTACGGGAACACGCGGAGAGTATGGCTCATCTTTATCGCTTCCGGTGGCTGAAAATCATGCTATAAATCCAATTGGTATTTATGCAATAACAAATTTTACAGCGGAAAGGATTGTCTTAACATACCATAACCTTCATCACATTAAGTCACTTTGCTTAAGGATAACCAATACATTTGGTCCCCGCCACCAGATGGCGCATGATGAATACGGTGTATTCAACTGGTTTATAAGAAGGGCTATGGATAACGAAGTAATTCCTATCTTTGGAGATGGGAGGATACTTCGAGATTATTTATACATTGATGATTTGGTTGATTCATTAATTTCAATTGCATTATGCGATACCGCTTATGGTGATGTATATAATGTCGGTTCGGGTGTGCCATTAAGTTTTATTGACCTTGCAAAAAAGATAATTGAAATTGCAGGTACCGGGAAAATAGACTATACAGAATTTACATCGGAGCGCAAAGCGCTTGAACCGGGCGATTACTATGCTGATATTACTAAGATAAAAAGATTAATCAATTGGGATCCCAAAGTATCCCTCAATGAGGGTATCATGAAAACAATCGAATTCTATAAAATATTCAGGAAACATTACTGGCAGTAACTCCACGCTTCACTCCGAAATAATTTCTATCTTAAATGCATTCAAACAAAAAAGTCTTTTTAGGTCTTGAAAATATTGCAGGAATATTCACAAGCCTAAACAAAGGCTTTGAGCAAAACGGTATTACTGCTGATTTCTATTCCCTCAACGAACATAAATTTGGTTATAAAACTGATAAGGTAATAAAATATTCAGGCAATACTATAATCAGAAAAGTTCAGAAAGTTATACTTCTAACAAAGCTGCTTTTTAAATACAATTATTTCATATTTGATTCAACAGGATCACTGCTCCCAAATTTTAAAGATATTAACCTTTTCCGTTTCTTTGGCAGAAAAACAATGGTTATATTTACAGGATGTGACATTAGGCTGCCGGAGAAGGTTGAAAAATTCAAATGGAATCCTTGCCGTAATTGTTCGGATGATTATAAAAATTTTGTAAGTTGTGTACTTGAAACAAAACCAGATAAAATAAGGAAAATAGAGGATAAGTTTGATATTCTCCTGAGCGCAGAAGAAGCAGCAGGATCACTCGGAAGAAAATATACTGAAACGCTGTTTCCAATAGATATTGAAAAATTTACTTATTTTGGTTCAAATCCAATAGGTAAATTAAAGATACTTCATGCTCCTTCTAATCAGGAATATAAAGGAACGAAATTTATTCTTGAAGCAATTGAAAAGCTAAAATCTGAATTTGAATTTGAATTTAATGTAATAAACAATGTTAAAGCTGAAGAACTATATAAAGAAATTGAGAAATCAGATCTTATTATAGACCAGATGCTCGTTGGATTCTATGGTTTATTTTCAATTGAAAGTATGGCAATGGGTAAACCTGTTGTGTGTTATATAAGAGAAGATATTGCGAACAGGTCGCCCAAGGATATGCCAGTAATAAATGCTAATCCGGATACATTATTTAATGTTTTAAAAGAAATACTAATGAATCCCGGAAAACTTCCGGAAATTGGAAAACGCTCAAGGGAATATGCAGAAAATTATCATGATGCAAAAATTATCGCCAAACAGTATTTTGAACTTCTTGAAGGGAAGTAGATCTTTTGCTTAAGCGTTTTTTTAAAGAATCGCTTATATACGGTTTAAGTACGTATATACAAAAATTCATCGGGGTTTTTTTACTTCCGCTTTATACAGCATTGCTTACACCTGAAGATTACGGAATACTGGATCTGCTGGGTACAGTTGCAATAATCAGTATTTACCTTGTTGTTTCGGGCACAGATTCTTCCCTAAGCTATTATTATTACCGCAAGGAGCATATAAAAGAGCGTCCAATAATGGTATCTTCAACATTATTGATTAGAATTACCTTTGCATCAGTTGCTTTTATAATTGTTGGGCTGTTTTCATATAATCTTTCTTTTTTGATATTTGGAAAAGATTACTCAATGTTCTTTATCTTAACTGGAATTTCGCTTGCTGTACAATCTATTTATTCTTTTTTTACTGATCTTATCAGGTTTGAAAAACGCCCATGGATATTTATGTGGGTATCTGTAACAAACCTGCTTGTGAACATATCTCTGAATATTTATTTCATTCTCATTCTAGAAAAAGGTGTTTGGGGAGCAATTATGGCAAGCGTTATTTCTTATAGTTTAATGGCAATTTTCACCATCACTTATGTATATAAAAGATACGGCATACATTTTTCAAAGGAATGGGCATTTAAGATATTGAAGTATGGAAGTCCTTTAATAGGGACAGCAATTGCTGTATGGATACTCACAACAACAGACAGGTATTTTCTTGCACATTACAGGAATATAGCCGATATTGGCATTTATGCAGTAGGCTTTAAACTTGCATCATTTTTAGGACTTGTATCGGGCGCATTGCAAATGGCATGGGCTCCGTATGCTATGGACATTCAGTACGAGCCGAATGCTAAAAAAATATATGCTAAGGTATTTTTTATATATTTTGTTGTAAACATACTTGCTGTATTTTTCATTTCAATGTTTTCTATTGATATTCTAAAAGTATTCACACAGCCTGCATATTATTCGGCAAAAGCAGTAGTGCCATTTTTATGTTTAAGCGTTGTATTTTTCAGTGGGTATTTTATTGTAGCAATTGGAATAGGCATTACTAAAAAAGCGCGGCATACAATATGGATAACTTTAGTAGCAGCAGCGGTTAATATTGTTATGAATTTCATTTTAACTCCTGCTATTGGTGCAGTTGGGGCTGCCCTATCTATAATGACTGCTAATTTTTTGATTTTTTTATTAACGCTTATTGTATCACAAAAGCTATATCCTGTAGATTACGGCTACTTCAAAATAGCGACGCTCTTTTTACCAGCAGCAATAATTGTTGCATTAAGCTATTATTTTGATTTTAAGTTTACTGTAAGAATGGCATTGGCAGCAGTTTACTTTATTTCATCGGGAGTGTATCTTTATTTCAGTTTAAGGCATTCAGAAGAGATAAAGAAGATAATTGAAAAGATAAAAGGCATTGGAAGTAAGAATAAACCTGATGAAACTGCTAAACCATAAGAACCCCTTAGTCAGGTGTAAGCAGTTAAATCTTCTGAACCCTGACCTGCATAATTCTGTTTCCTGTTTTTTGGGTAATTACAAAGCTCATTCCCTTAAAATCAATTCTTTCGTAAACTTCCGGAATGTGGCCTGTTACTTTTTGAAGAAAACCGTTCAGGGTTTGGTAATCTGTATCTTCGGGGATATCGGATTTAAAACGCATATTGAAATTTTCAATGGAAATAATAGGATTCACTAGGTAAACGCCGCTTTTTTCGCTAACAACTTCCTGTGATTCATCTACATCATATTCATCCTGTATTTCACCCACAATTTCCTCGATGATATCTTCAATAGTCACCAAACCCTCAACCCCCCCGTATTCATCAACCACTATTGCCATGTGAACTTTATTGCGCTGCATTTCCTTCAGCAGGTTACCTATTTGTTTGGTTGAAGAAACAAAAAATGCAGGGCGGATAATATCCTGCAAAGCGATAAGCTCTCTATGCTCAGCAGCAGAGATAAGATCCTTTGTGTAAATAATACCAACAATATTATCAATGGTATCCTTGTAAACAGGCACTCTTGAAAATCCTTCTTCGGTAACAAGCTGGAAAATTCTTTCACGTGATTCGTCCAGATCAATTGTAGCCATGTGATTACGCGGTACCATAATTTCATTTGCCTGCTTATCGTTAAATTCAAATATCTTTTCGATAAGCTGATGCTCGGTCTGGTCAATAGCTCCTGACTTACGCCCTTCTGTAATAAGCATTCTAAGCTCTTCTTCTGAATGAAACCTCTCCGATTCATCGACCGGCTGTATGCCTACTATTCTCAAAATCATATTAGCAAAATTATTCAGCACCCATATTGCAGGCTTAAACACTACAAAGAATAATTGCAAAGGAATAGCTACAAAAAGAGTTGTAGATTTGGAAAATCTGATTGCAATAGATTTAGGCGCAAGCTCACCCAGAACGATATGTAATATCGTAATTATGATAAATCCGACCGTTAATGATATAGTATGAGATACAGCAGGATTTGTTATTTCAAATAAATTAAAAACAGGTTCAAGAATTTTTGATGTAACAGGCTCGCCAATCCATCCAAGTCCAAGTGAAGTTATTGTGATGCCAAGCTGTGTTGCAGAAAGGTATTTGTCAAGGTGTGTAATAAGTTTCAGTGCAACCTTTGCTCGATTTTGTTTATCAGCAAGCGGTTGAATTTGTGTAGTACGCACTTTAACTATTGCAAATTCTGCAGCTACAAAAAATGCATTCGCTCCTACCAATATTGCTACTAATACTAATTCAAACAGTATGCTTTCTAAGTGCATTTATAGTATATTAACTTTATAAAAATTTACATAAAAAACCGAACTTTTACTCACTTTTTTTGCTTTAAAACCATTATTTTCACTGTAAATATAACAAATATACTAATCAAAATACACTGCACTAATATATGCAAAAAATGTTAGTGGCAGTGCAATTTAATGAAAGGATTTAAAAATGCATAATACGTACAAATTTGAAAGCGGGACAAAAACAATTATTAGTCTTGATAAATATTCCAAAACAGTATTAACAGCAATAGCAGTTTGTTTGATGTTAATTACAGCAAATATTTACTTTGGACCCAAAGTTGCAAATGCCTATGATACTTTGCAGGATGTAAATATAAAAAGTATAAACGGTTCTTCAATTTCAGGCGGGTATTTGCCGGTTGATCTACAGAAGATAGATGGCAGTTCGAGTAAGAATCTGAAGGTTGATTTGCAATCTGTAAATGGAAGAACAATATTTGGAGATAAATTGCCGGTGGATATTCAGGGTATCAACGGTCAGTTCTTCATAGGAAGCGATTTGCCTGTAAAGGTAAGATGATAAGTATTTTTTTTGTGTCAGTCTTTGAGGACCTGACACGAGCGGTAATTTTCTCATTCCCTCCAAAGGAGTCCTTCGGACAAACTCC
>JAYTUN010000120.1:0-6126 GCA_043744495.1 Ignavibacteria bacterium | reverse complement strand
TTAAGTATTTTTTTTGCGCCTGATGTTAACTGATTATATAATATTGTTGGCATATAGATAACGACAAATGCCCTATATAAATAACCCTTGATCCTAGGTTCAGTCCATTCATTAATATCGTCAAATAACCCCCAACCAACTGTTGGCGAAAGAACATTACCACTTCCACTTGCCATTAATCTTTCTTTTGCTTTAAAACTTTTTACTGATATAATCAGATTAAAAGGATTTCCTAAAACAGAAAAATCACCAATCCATTTCCAATCTCTCCCTAAAGTATTATATATGTCTGGTACTGTAGATTTAAGTGCAAGTTCACATAATCTTTCAGAAATTGTACCCGTAGTTTTTACATTTATGGTACCTGCGGCATTTACAGTTTGCAATTGGATAACGATATCATCAATTCTATCGTACTTTGCTGAATCGGTAGCTCCATTCAAACCTAGAGTACAATAAACTTGATTGAGGATAGTGTCTGCTTGTGTAGGCATATTTATTTTTTTAACTTCTTTTTATTTTCAAGAGCAATCGCTATATCAGAAAAACCTTCTTTTAAAGAATGTTTAAGTTTTAACATCTGGCTCATGGAATTAAGATTCTTGTAGTATTTTTTTTCATTGTTTAACTGGAATTACAACAGCAGACTTACTCCCCTTTGAGTCAGTTATATATCTGAGATTCATATTAATATCCTGCTTTTATTACTTTATTTAACAGGTCAACTATCCTGCAGGAATAACCCCATTCATTATCATACCAAGCAACTATCTTAAAGAACCGTTTTTCGCCTTTTAGATTATTGCCAACGGTTGCAAGTGAATCATAAATTGAAGCCCTGTCATCGTGGATGAAGTCGCTTGAAACAAGTTCTTCATTACTGTAACCAAGGATACCTTTTAAATATGTCTCAGATGCTTTTTTCATCAATGCATCAATTTCTTCGATTGATGTTTCTTTTTCAGTACGGAATGTAAGATCAACTACTGAAACATCTGCTACCGGAACACGGAAAGACATTCCGGTTAACTTACCTTTTGTAGCAGGAAGCACTTCACCAACAGCTTTAGCAGCGCCTGTTGATGACGGTATAATATTTATGGCGGCAGCTCTTCCGCCGCGCCAGTCTTTTTTGCTGGGTCCGTCAACTGTTTTCTGTGTAGCAGTATAAGCGTGTATAGTTGTCATTAATCCAGCTTCTATTCCAATGCCTTCTTTAAGCAATACATATACAACGGGAGCAAGGCAATTTGTTGTACAGGATGCATTGGATACTATATGATGTTCTTTGGGGTTATAATCATTATCATTAACACCAATTACAAGAGTTTTAACTCCCCCTTTGCCAGGTGCGGATATAATTACTTTCTTAGCGCCTGCATCGAGATGTCCTTTAGCTTTTTCATAATCAGTAAATAAGCCTGTGCATTCAAGAATAATTTCAGCTCCAAGCTCTTTCCATGGCAGCTCAGAAGGAGCTTTAGTTGCAGCAACACATTTTATCTTTTCTCCGTTCACAACAAGTATATCATCGCCTTCGGTTGTAATAGTACCATTAAATTTACCATGAACCGAATCATATTTCATCTGGTAAGCAAAATATTTTGCATCAGTGCTTACATCAACTACAGCAACTACATCTATTTCTTTACCTAAAACACCGCTCTCAGCCATAGCGCTTAATACCTGGCGCCCTATTCTTCCGAATCCGTTAATTGCAACTTTTACAGCCATTGGTAAGAAAACTCCTGTTCTACTGTTTAATTTTTCAGTAATTAAAAAACAAAAATACCAAAAAATGCAGATTTATTCAATGTAAGAGCACGTTATACTTTTTATCATACAAAACTGACTTATATTAACGAGCTGCAACATAAAAAAAAAAAGACCTGTTAAAAAAACAGGTCTCTAAAAAAAACTTAAATATGTACTTCTACTATTACTCAGTTGCAGAGTAAGTACCATCTGCATTTAGTATCAAAGTATGAAGCTTGCATGCATCCATACCAGTAAATGTAATAGAATTGCCGGCAAGATCAGTAATTTTCATATCAAAACCGCATGTAGCGCCGTAATCAGCAGGAATATCAACTCTTACCGAAGTAGCGCTCTCAAACAGGTCATTTTGTAGAATGTCATTTCCCCAGTTTCCTGTTTCTGCGGGTGTAACATAAATGTTATTTAATGTTAAACCGGTATTATTTGTTACAAAAAAATACAAAGCTTGTGAATATGTGCTGCTGGTGCCAATAATTAAAAATAATGCAACTAAAGAAGCAGTTAAAAGATGTTTTTTCATTTTTTTTGTTATTTTGTTATTTTGTTATTAAATATATCATCAAATATAACACATTAAAAATGAATCTCCAATAAGGATTACAATAAATTACAAGTTTTTTTAAAACAGGATTTTTTTATGAAATTGAAGAATCTCATTATATAGTAAATTATGCATTTTTGAAGAAAATTGTATTCGGAATTTGTGAAAACTATGATATAAAACATTGATATTAGTCTGTTAGATAAGTATATTTGCATATAATATTTAACAGAAATCAGGGGATTTCACCTCATTTTCGTTCAAAATCACACTGATTTCATCCAAAATCAATCAAAAATCACTCAAAACCGATAACATTATATTAAGGAGTATTTTCGCTTTATATGGGTTCAACATCAGATCTACGCAACGGATTAGTAATAAAGTATAACGGTGAGCTTCACGTAATTATAAAATGGGAACACAGAACACCCGGTAACCTTCGGGCCTTTTACCAGGTAAAAATGAAAAATCTTAAGAACGGCAAAACAATTGAAAACCGTTTCCGTTCAGGTGAGGAAGTTGAAATAGTAAGGATGGAAACTAGAAATTTCCAGTATCTTTACCATGACGGCTCAGGCTATGTATTTATGGATAACGATAATTTTGACCAGGTTTCAATTGCCGATGATATTGTTGGCGAGCAGGTGCAGTTTATGAAGGAAAGCGAGAATGTGCAGATAATGTTTGATGGTGAAAGACCCATTACTGTGGAAATCCCCCCGCATGTTGAGCTTAAAGTCATAGAAGCTCCTCCTGGGAATAAAGGCGATACAGCAACAGGCGGAACAAAACCTGTTAAGGTTGAAACCGGGGCTACTGTAAACGCACCAATGTTTATAAACGAAGGGGATATTATTAAAGTTGATACAAGAAATTCCGCTTATCTTGAAAGAGTGAAGAAATAATCCCGCTAAGCAAAGGCGCGGGACTGCAAAAAACGCAGAAAGTAAAAAACAAAACAACAGGTAAAAAAACAAAAAGAAGTAAATCATAAAAATATATTTTGAAACAAAATTATCTAGAATACCCACAAAAAACTATAATGTTCTATTAACAATGTGAGGATAAATAAAGTAAATGAAAACTGACTTAAACTACATCAAAAAGCTTTTAAAGATCCTGGAATCCGGAGATATCAACGAGATCGAAATTGAGGAAGAAGGAACCAGGGTTAGAGTTGTAAAATCAAAACCTCAGGATAATACTCCGCAGTTTGTACATTATTCGGCGCCCCCGCAGGTAATGCCTCTGGCTGCCGCACCATTTGCCGCAGAACCAACAGCGCCTGCTTCAACAACAGAAAAAAAAGAAACAACAGCAAACGGAAAAGAGATGATTGAAGTCCGTTCACCTATTGTAGGAACATTTTACCGCGCGCCATCACCAAATGCAGACCCTTATGTATCAGTTGGCTCTCAGGTATCAAAAGGTAACGTACTTTGCATAATTGAAGCTATGAAACTTATGAATGAAATTGAGTGCGAATACGAAGGTAAAATAACAAAGATACTTGTTGAAAATATGCAACCGGTAGAATATAACCAGGTGCTTTTCCTTGTTGAGCCGAACTAGAAGTTTTGGCTTTTAATTTATGGGTCCGCAACTTTTTTACGGTCTGAAAACTATTATCTATACTACGTTAAGAAATTGTTCAAGAAAATATTAATAGCAAACAGGGGCGAAATAGCCCTTAGAATAATACGAACCTGCAGGGATATGGGCATCAAAACAGTTGCTGTATATTCCGAAGCAGATAAGGATTCATTGCACGTAAGGTTTGCTGATGAAGCGGTATGCATAGGACCGCCTTCATCAAGAGAGAGTTATTTAAGCATACCAAGGATAATTGCTGCGGCAGAAATTACAAATGCCGATGCAATTCATCCCGGATACGGCTTCCTTGCTGAAAACGCTGAGTTTTCGGAAATTTGCAATGAATCAGAAATAAAATTTATAGGTCCTTCCCCTGAGATGATAAAAGCAATGGGCAATAAGGCTTACGCCAAGGATACAATGCGGAAATCAGACGTTCCTGTTGTACCGGGCAGCGATGGTATTGTAACGAACGTTGAAGATGCAAAAAGAATAGCTTCAGAATTTGGGTACCCTGTTTTGATAAAAGCTTCAGCGGGAGGAGGCGGTAAGGGTATGAGAGTTGTCCTGGAAGAAAGCGAAATTGAAAACAGTTTTACAATGGCTACCAACGAAGCGTTAAATGCTTTTGGAAATGGTGATGTATATGTTGAAAAATTTGTAGAAAACCCGAGACATATTGAAATACAGGTACTGGGTGACCAGTTTGGAAATGTAGTTAGCTTAGGCGAGCGTGACTGTACCATCCAGCGCAGGCACCAAAAGCTTATAGAAGAAACCCCCTCACTGTTTATCACCGATGAGATACGCGAAGCTATGGGCGCAGCTGCTGTTAAGGGAGCAAAATCGGTCAACTATGAAGGTGCAGGAACAGTAGAGTTTATTGTGGATAAAAACAAGAACTTTTATTTCATGGAAATGAATACAAGGATCCAGGTAGAGCATCCGGTTACAGAGCAGGTAACAGGGGTTGATCTAATCCGTGAGCAAATTCGTGTTGCAGCAGGAGAGAATCTTACAAATTTGGATATAAAGCGTCAGGGACACTCAATTGAGTGCAGGATAAATGCCGAAAATCCGGATAAGAACTTTGCACCGTCACCGGGCAGGATAACATCATTCCACATGCCGGGCGGAATTGGAATTCGTGTGGATACACATGCTTATGCAAATTATTACATTCCCCCCTTTTATGACAGCATGATAGCAAAACTTATTGTAACCGGTGATAACCGTGATGAAGCGATAAGAAGAATGTACAGGGCGCTGGATGAATTCATAATAGAAGGTGTATTTACAACTATACCTTTCCATAAAAAAGTTATGAAGCATGAGAAGTTCATTGAAGGTGATTACGATACAAGCTTTATTGAAAAATACCAATTAACGTAAAGATTTTTCAGATCAAAGATTGTAAGATTAGAAGACGGGTTGAAGCCCGTCTTTTTTTATTTCATCCTAAAATACATTCCCAAACTGTCCCTCCACAGCGAATTGGGAATGAGTGGCAGACTGCATTGACTGCGTCAATACAGCTGCTAAAACAATTTACTGTTCGTGTCAGATCCTCAGATCTGACACCTTAACACACTAAAGCGCAAATAAACAACATTTTCTAAAAGTAGAAGAGTATATAGCCGTTTTTCGCCGTCAGGTCTGAGGACCTGACGGGAGCGAAAAAAACTGCGTTGATGCATGCATTGACAGTGTCAATGCACTCCAAAAAAACAATTATTTCTTTTTTCTTGCGGCGGTTCTTCTGCCTGCGGCTGTTTTTGGTTTTACTGCCGGCTTCTGTTTTGCAGCTGTTTTTTTCTTGACAACAGGTTTTTTATCAGCAGATTCTTTTCGGGTCTTCTTGGCAAGTTTACCATGCGGCGCTTCATCGCTTACTTCGGTAATTTCAGCATCGCCCCAAAGCTTTTCCAGCGAGTAAAAGCCGCGTGTATCTTTCAGGAAAATATGCACAACTACATCTATATAATCAAGCAGTACCCATGACCTCATATTGGTGCCTTCTTTGTGCCAGGCAGTTTCGCCATCTTCCTTTGTACCTATATGTATGGCATCTGCTACAGCTTTTACCTGTGGTTCAGAAAACGCTGTGCATATCACAAAGAAATCTGCAATAGTGGTTATTTTCCTCAGGTCAAGTATCTTAATATCTTCAGCCTTTTTTGTTAAGGCAAGTTCGGCAATTTTAAAAGCAA
>JAYTUN010000119.1:0-6128 GCA_043744495.1 Ignavibacteria bacterium | reverse complement strand
AATACAAGCGTATATTCCGAAAGCGGAATGATAAAATGGATAGGTAAAACTCCTCCAAAGAGCCTAAGGAAAAAAGACCTGAAGAAAGTTGACGGGCGCGGTAAATGTGTTCTGCCGGGATTTATTGATTCACACACACACTTAGAATTTGCTGGAAGCAGAGCAGATGAATTTTCTATGCGCATCAGCGGCAGCACATACCAAGAAATTGCAAAACGAGGCGGCGGAATTATAAGCACTGTCAAAGCAACACGCAAAGCATCAAAACATGAGCTTAAAGAGCTAGCTGTAAAAAGAATAAATTCATCTATAAGTTTTGGTGTTACTACTATAGAGGCAAAATCAGGCTACGGTTTAAATACTGCAAGTGAGCTTAAAATGCTTGAGGTGATAAATGAGCTTAACCGTGAAATGCCGATTGATATTTACTCCACTTTTTTGGGAGCACATGCATTCCCAAAAGATAAAACGAAAACCGAATATATTGATGAGATAATATATGAGATGATACCACAAATTGCAAAACGAAATTTAGCTACATTTATAGATGCATTTTGTGAAAAGAATTATTTTACAGTGAGCGAAACAAAAAAGATATTTCATCAGGGAATAAGGTTCGGACTTGTACCGAAGCTTCACACAAACCAGTTTTATTCAATTGGCGGAATTGAAGCAGCTATTTCATGCGGAGCGATTTCAGTTGATCATCTTGAAGTAATGAAGCCATCTGACATTAGAGCATTAATAAACTCAGGAACAATTGCATGTGTATTGCCTTCGGTTTCATATTTTCTGGATATTCCCTACGCGCCTGCTCGGAAAATGATAGAGAGTAAAATTCCTGTTGCTATTGCTACAGACTTTAATCCCGGTAGCGCTATGAGTGAAAATATTCAGCTTTCAATGAGCATGGGTATCCATTTGCTAAAAATGAATATTGAAGAAGTGATAAATTCTGTCACAATAAATGCCGCAGCTGCGCTTGGAGTATCGCATTACATCGGCAGTATTGAAACAGGCAAACAGGCTGATATGGCTATATTTGATACACCAAATTACAATGATATTTTATATCATTTTGGGATTAACCAGTTGTGGGGAGTTGTAAAAAGAGGTGAAATTATTTATTAGTTGTAAGTTTAAAGTATCCTAACTATTATAATTATATGAATTTCCCTTTACATTTAAACATTCAATAATAAATGCTAACTTTGTATATTATGGTTAGAAAATATCCCAAAACGCTTTCAAGTGGTGCTAATAATACAGTAATTGCTATTACTAAAACAGAAGCAGGTAAGCTTTATTCTGGTGATACACGCAGCGATATTGGTTCAGAAGCTGAAAAAATGAAATTTGCTAATAAGATAAATAATCTTGTTGTGAAGTATATTAGGATAGATATTGACCCCGATACCGGGGATGAAATGCTTGTGATGGAAAGAATATATCCTATGGATTACCGGGCATACGAGATAAGCATTAGAGAGCTGTGGTTTGATGTATTTGAAGACGAAATTAAAGAGGTTCATATTGCTGGATTTGTTCACAGGGATATTAAGAGACCTGATGATATTCCTGGGTTTTTATATGATAATGTTTTGTTAACCAATAATGGATTAAGATTGATAGACGTTGGTATTTCTGCATTAAAAGATTCAGTTGGCGAAAAACTTTTCAAAAAATATGTTGATGAAGAGTTAAATGAGATAAAAGATTTAAAAGAATATTTTTTAAACAGATAATCAAAGTATAATATATTTTATTATGAGAAAAATAGTTGAATGTGTTCCTAATATTTCCGAAGGAAGAGATGAAAAAATCATTAACGCCTGCGCTGATGCAGTAAGAGCAGTTGAAGGCGTAACCCTTTTGGATGTTGACCCCGGGAAATCTACAAACCGTACGGTATTTACATTTGTTGGCGATCCTGAATCAGTTGTTGAAGCTGCATTTCAGTTTACCAAAACCGCATATGAATTAATTGATATGACAAAACACTCCGGCGCGCATCCAAGAATGGGTGCTGTTGATGTTTGTCCATTCGTACCAGTTGCCGGAGTAACCACTGAAGATTGCGTGGAATGCGCAAAAAAGTTCGGCAAGCGTGTTGGCGAAGATTTGGGAGTGCCTGTTTACCTGTATGAAGAAGCATCAACAAATTCCGCAAGGAAAGCATTGAAGCAAATAAGGCAGGGTGAGTATGAAGGAATAAAAGACAGGATCATTAAGCCTGAATGGAAGCCTGATTTCGGTCCACAGAAATTTGTCCCAAAGTCCGGAGCAACTGTAACCGGTGCGAGATTTTTTCTGATAGCATACAACGTAAATATTCTTGGCACAAAAGAGCAGGCTCACAGAATAGCACTTAATATCCGCGAGCAGGGCAGGGGAGAAGGCGAGCCCGGCAGACTGAGGGCTATTAAAGCCATTGGGTGGTATGTTGATGAGTATAATATGGCACAGGTTTCAATTAATCTGGATAATTATATAATAACACCTCCTCATATTGTATTTGAGGAGTGTGTAAAGGATACAAAGGAACTTAATCTTGCAGCAGCAGGAAGCGAGCTTGTTGGACTTATTCCGCTTGAAGCAATGCTTATGGCAGCGGAATATTATATTAAGAAAGAAAATCTTTTTATTGTAGATGAGAAACAAAAAATAAGACTTGTTGTTGAAAGGTTGGGCTTAAATTCTGTTTCACCTTTCAATCCCGAAAGGCGAATTATTGAGTATATGATTGCCGAAGGTGGGAATGAACCGCTTGCATCAATGACAGTGCGAAATTTTGTTGAGCTTGTTGGTGCACGAACATCAGCTCCGGGCGGAGGAAGTGTATCGGCATTGATAGCATCACTTGGAGCGGGACTTGGAGCTATGATGGGTTGGATGAGCTATGGCACAAAGAAATTTGAAAGTCTTGATGGCACAATAAGAAAACTTATCGCGCCATTATATGAAAATATGAAAAAACTTATTCCAATGATAGATGCCGATACGAATGCTTTTAAAGATTACATGACGGCTATGAAAATGACTAAGAATACAGATGCAGAAAAGAAAACAAGAAAAGACTTGATGCAGGAAGGCTTGAAAAAGGCTATCAACGTTCCGCTTGGTGTAATGAAAACTGCGGATGATTGCTGGCCTTATATGATTGAGCTTGCGAAATTAGGCAATACAAGCTCAGCAAGTGACCTTGCAGTGGGAGCTAAATCTCTTGAAACAGGTATATGGGGAGCGCTGAAGAATGTAGAGATAAATCTTGTGCAGATAAAAGATGAGAAGTATAAAAATGAAGTAGTTAAAGAAGCCGGTGAATTAATGAAAAGAGCTGCTGCGAATCTTGCTGAGGTTGAGAAGATATTAGCAGGAAGGAAGTAAGTTATCAATCCCTCTTATACTTTCCTTTCCCAAACCGGAGTTTGGGAAAGAGGGAGAGGGTACAGGGTTTGGGAAAAAGTGATGCTTGATTGAGTTGTATTGAACACCCTTCGTCTCAAACTCCTGATTGAGAAGTAAATCAAAACCGATAATATTATTCAGCAAAAAGTAGATTATTTCCATTCCAGACCCTGCTTCCCAAACTCCAGTTTGGGATACGAATAAATTTAATTTATTCAGATTAACATTATAAAGAAAAAAAATCAGCAAAAAATTAATAATATTGTTTAGTTTTATTATTTTTTCAATAATTTCTGCAGGTGTTTATTGCAAGTACTTTTACCCATCCGCAAAAACATTTAACAAAACTCCTCTTTCACCCGGTTCAATTTCAGATTCAATTGTAGTATGGAAATCGGAAAGAAAATTATCGTTATATTATGATAATAAATTACTGAAAAGTTATCATATATCTCTCGGCGATAATCCCGTAGGACATAAAGAAAAAGAAGGCGATGAAAAGACACCTGAAGGCTTATATAAAATAAGCGGAAGAAATCCCATAAGTAAATATCATTTATCACTCAGGATATCATATCCTAATGAAAACGATAAAAAGAATGCTGATTTCAAAGGTTATTCCCCCGGAGGTGATATTATGATACACGGTTTACCACATTACTCAGCCTTTCTTGAAAATTATTATGTTAATAATGACTGGACTGACGGGTGTATAGCTGTTACAAATGAAGAGATAGAAGAATTATGGGAAGCTGTTAAAGACGGAACACCAATATTAATAAATAAATAAAATAAAACTATGTCTACAAAAATTACAATTACAAAAAATGGAAGCTACAGAATTGAAAGTGATGATATGGAATTGTTTGATGCAAATGGCGGTAAGTATGAACTTGCTGGCAGAACAACAATTGTATTATGCAGGTGCGGTCATAGCTATAAAAAGCCGTTTTGTGACGGTTCACACAAAACCTGCGGATTTGAATCTGAGGTAACAGCATATGCGCTTGAGCCGAAGAAAGTAAGTTAGGGGTCTGAATCCAAGCAAGAGCCTGAAATGAAAGTGCATTCCCAAAAATGAAAGTGCAAATGATTATATTTGAACCACTAAGACACTAAGCATTTATTCATCATCGTATTCCAGCTCCTGGAGCTTCCAGTGAATTGCTCTTACAGCAAATGTCCAATGATCACCTGTGTGACCGCGCCAGTCGAATTTAAATTGCCATAACATTTCTTGTTTATCATAGAGATTACCATTTTTAAAAACATAAATATTTAATTTTATATCCTCATATATTTCCGATAGATCATTTGCCAAGGAATGAGAGGAAGTTTCTTTGTCATTCACTTCAGGGTATGGATTAAAGTTGCTCCAATAAATATTATGATCATCTAGGAATTGTAGTAATTCGTTAGAAAGCTTAAAAAATTCGTTAACATCCCTTTTTGTATATTCAGTACTTATTGTTGTATTCCCATCACTACCACAGCAATCAGGCAGATCAAATCCTGCTGAATAATATCTCACCAATGTTTTTTGTACATTATATAAAAAATCTTTAACAGAGTATTTATTAAAATTTTCAATAACCTCACAATAATCTTCGCATGCTTTTATGAATTCTGTGACCTCTTCTGTTTTTAATTCAGCTTCATTAAAGCCAGTTGGGTTATGATAAATTTTAGTTTTAATAATAGTACCATTAGAATCTGTAAACTCAAATTCCTTTGTTTCATACCAACTGCCTGCATATAAAAATTCAAGAAATTCCTGTTTAACTTCATTATCTTTTACGCTGTTTATTTCATTTTCTAAGATAACAACATCTGCATAACCACTTAGTGATGATATTCTTTTCAGTTCATTTCTTACTTTAACATTATCAAAATTTATGATTCCGGAATCCGCAAGAATGAAATCAATATTGTTATCTTCTAAATTAGTATTAAGAATATTTCCTTCGAATAAATTTAAGTCTGGGTATTTTGATTTTAAATGTTCATATTGTCCAGGATTTTCGGAAACATAATAAACATTATTTGTTAATGTTGCAAATGACTCATCGATATTTCTATTATCAGTAAAAATTATTGCGGCTTTGCAATCCGGTTCAAGATCTAATCCTATACCTATATCATAATCTTTTAAGTAATGTATTATTTTCTTAATGTTTTCCATTTTATGTAATTATACTTCTCAGTGCTCTTAGTGTCTTAGTGGTGAAAAATTATTTCAAATATTTCTCAAACCAGTTGGTGATACGTTTATACTGATCAAGCCAGCTTGTTTGCCTGTAGAAGCCGTGATTTTCCTTTGGATATATCATCACTTCAAAATCCTTTTTATTATCAATTAGCTTTTGGGTTAACTGAACCATATCCTGAAAGAAAACGTTGTCATCAAGCATACCGTGTGTTAACAACAGGTGACCCTGCAGATTTTCAGCATAAGTAATTGGTGAGGAGCGTTCATAATACTCTGCAACACCGTTGCTGTCTAGGTCGCCAAATCTTGCCAGAGTGTACCACTTGTTGCTGTAGTAATAATTTTTCCAGTCAGATACTGCCCTTAAGCTAACCCCGCATTTAAATATTTCAGGGTGTTTAAACATTGCCATTAGTGTTGTAAAACCTCCATAGCTGCCGCCATAAATGCCTACTTTATCTTTATTGATAAAACCTTTTGAATAGAGATAGTTTATTCCGCTTATGTAATC
>JAYTUN010000118.1:0-23513 GCA_043744495.1 Ignavibacteria bacterium | reverse complement strand
GAATAAGCAATCCCGCGGTTGTTATATGCATCTGCATCATTTGGCATTTTCTTTAAGTAGTTTGTAAAATACTCCACAGCGTCAGAATAATTTCCATTTTCATTAGCTTTCAGTCCTTTATAGAAGAGATTATTGATTTGTATTTCTTCTTCGGTAATTGTGAAAGTAGTTATACTTTGAAAATCTTTCACATTAATGGCAAAGTTCAAATTCTGTCCGCCTTCTAAAGATATTGTGCTGATACCAATTAATTTACCGTAAGAATTCACAACTGCACCGCCGCTGCTCCCGGGTGATATTGCTGCTGATATTTGAATAAAATCCCTGCCTAAATCATCAAAATATCTTAATCCGCTTATTATTCCTTCAGTAATAGAGTTTTCAAGTCCAAACGGGCTTCCAATTGCATATATGCGCTGACCAGGTTTGAGTTTGCTTGCATCTGCAATCTTAATTGAAGGAAGAATATTTGCAGGTATTTTTAAAATTAAAATATCTTTTTGAACGTCTATTCCAATTATCTGAATTTCTTTAATGGTTTTATCATAATGCTTTATTTCTAAATGGCTTCCTTCTCCAAAGACATGATAATTTGTTACTACATAACCTCTATCGTCAAAGACCACACCGCTTCCCTGACTTACTAACTGATTCTTGGAATCGTACACCAAAACTACAACAACCGATGGATTTACCACCTCATAAATCTGCTCGGGAGTTAATTCCTGTGATACTTCTTGAGCGTAAGTTACCCTTTGGGTTGCAAGGTATAAGAGTATTAATATAAATTTACTTAAATTCTTAGTGAATAAAAAAAACTTAACTGGCTTCATAGGTAGTGTATTATAATTTATGATAAACTGAAAAAATAGCATTTTAGCATAGGTATGTATTATATTCGTTAATGGCTATAATACTTATTACCTTTCCCAAATACTATTGTTTAAATATAAATAAAAATGGCACGTAAATAAACGCAAAACAAATACATAATTCTATCTTCAGTTATAATACCCTTAAAATTGTTTTTTTAAACGGCATAATACATTTTCAAAAGAAATTTTTAGGATTGTTTTAAATTTTGGTAAAAATCTGTCCAATTTAAGACATTTTTTTATAATTATATAAGATCAAATTTTATTTTGTACAGTAACGATTAAGAATATCTGGTAGTGGTACATTTTCAAAACTTCCCCTTTTCGTCATTCCGCACATGATGCGGAATCTTGTAAAAATTGAGCAAGATTGCTGCCTCCGCTCCAAAGGAGCCCCTTCAGGGCAGGAATGACAAATTGAACAAAATGAAAATGTACCACTACCCAATATCTTTCACTTTAATAATTGCACACTATTTTAGCTAATTTTTCATTATTTTTGTTTATATATAAACCAAATTTATTACGGCGGGTCTGTACATTATGAAGAAATCCTTCTTAACATCTAAAATATTGCTGCTCCTTTTCATTGCTTGCTCTGTTGTTTACAGCCAGCAAAACCCTGTTGTATATGTTATTAAGATAGACGGTTCAATAAATCCTTCTACATCCGATTTTATTCACAAAAGCATAGAAGAAGCAAAAAATAAAAATGCAGAGTGTTTAATTATACTGCTTAATACTCCGGGCGGCTTGCTTAAATCTACAAGGTATATAGTAAGCGATTTGCTTACCTCGCCAATTCCAATAATAGTTTATGTATCACCAGGCGGTTCGCAGTCTGCTTCGGCGGGAGTGTTTATAACACTTGCATCAAATATTGCCGTGATGGCTCCGGGAACAAACATTGGGGCATCACATCCTGTTAGCGGTGATGGCAGTAAAATGGATTCAACCATGAGTGAAAAAGTTACAAACGATGCCGCCGCGTTTATCCGCTCAATAAGTGAAAAACGAAAACGTAATGTTAAGTGGAGTGAAGATGCTGTAAGGAACAGTGTTTCAATTACAGAAACCGAAGCGCTGAAAGACAGCGTGATTGACCTGATTGCAAGTGATATGAACGATCTGCTCACAAAAATTGACGGAAGAGAAGTTGAAACATCAACAGGAAAAAAAATACTAAATACAAAAAATTACACAATTGTAAATTTTGAAGAAAGCTGGTTCCAGAAGATACTGGGTATTATTAGTGATCCCAACATTGCATATATTCTTATGATGATTGGTATGTCAGGAATAATGCTTGAATTCTACAATCCTGGTGCAATATTACCAGGAGTTGTTGGTGCAATTTGTATCTTGCTAGGTTTATACGGTTTACACACATTGCCTATAAACTATGCAGGTGCCGGGTTGATACTACTTGCAATTATTCTGTTCATAGCTGAAATAAAAATCACAAGCTATGGTATGCTAACTGTTGCCGGTGTTATATCTATGTTTATCGGCTCAATGATGCTCATAGATACTGGTTCACCTCTTGAATCAACTATTAATATTTCTATGAATGTAATAATTACAACTGTAGTTATAATTGCGGGCTTATTTGCAATTCTTGGGTGGCTTGTTATAAGGACGTACAGGCGCAAAGCTATGACGGGGGTTTCAGGTATGATAGGCGAAATTGGCGAAGTATTTATTGATATTGTGAACGGGCATGGTACTGTTAAAATATTGGGAGAGATATGGAAGGCTGAATCAATTGAGAATATTCCAAAAGGTGAGAAAGTAAAAGTTTTGAATGTGAAAGATTTGACAATACAGGTTCTAAAGGTTGCAGGTTAGATGGTTATCCCGAAAGCGGGATTTCAATTAGGCTTCGCCTAATTTCAACAGGTTGCAAGTTTGCAGGGAAAAAGTTTCAATTCCCCTCTTGAGAGGGGAGGGAGCGCCTGCCCGCCTTTGGCGTGGAAGCGGAAGGGGGTGAGGTCTAAAAGTTTAATTATAACACACCCCGTTTTCACCTGCGGTGAATCCACCCCTCTCAAGAGGGGAATAAGGAAGAGTTGAAAAAATTCCCCTCTCGAGAGGGGAGGGAGCAATCGCACCACAGGTGCGTATTGCGGAAGGGGGTGTGTTAATGGCAATAACTGAATTAATAAAAAAAAATAAATTTATCATAAATCTAAAATACAGGTGACACAATGGAAGCAGTAATAATAACATTTTTGTTTTTTATTTTCATTTTCTTCCTTATCATACTTTTCAGTATGATAAAAGTACTCAAGGAATACGAAAGAGGCGTAATTTTCCGTTTGGGAAGGTATTCGCAAACCAAGGGGCCGGGACTTATAATACTAATTCCTTTCATTGATAAAATGGTAAAGGTAAGTCTTAGAACACTTGTAATGGATGTACCATCACAAGATATTGTTACAAAGGATAACATATCAGTAAAAGTAAATGCAGTAGTTTATTTCAGGGTCCTTCAGCCTGAAAAAGCGATAATTGAAGTACAGGATTTCTTATTCGCAACTTCACAGATAGCGCAGACAACTCTGCGCAGCGTACTTGGGCAATCAGAAATGGATGAGCTGTTAAGCGAGCGTGATGATATTAATAAAAAACTTGCTGTAATTATTGATGAACACACAGAACCATGGGGAATAAAAGTCTCAAATGTGGAAGTAAAACAGATCGATCTGCCTATTGAAATGCAGCGGGCAATGGCTCGCCAGGCAGAGGCTGAAAGAGAACGCAGAGCTAAAGTTATTCATGCTGATGGTGAGTTCCAGGCATCACAAAGGCTAGCCGATGCAGCGGAAGTTATTGCCAAGCAGCCTATATCGTTACAGCTTAGATATTTGCAGACACTCACTGAAATTGCAACCGAGAAGAATTCAACTATTATCTTCCCATTGCCAATTGATTTGATATCACAGTTTATGAAGATGATAGAGGGTAAGAAGTAAATTAGATTTGAAACGTTAAAACCTTCATCCACTTCGTGCATTAAGGCAAGTCTTACTATGCTAACGTATAGTAAGTCAGGCGTTAAACCTGTCAGGTTTTGTTTTCTGAATTTAAATAATTATACGGGAATATATATTTCTTTGATGAAAAACCTAACAGGTTTATACTTGTAGAGTATGGAGTGGTTGATAAGACTACAAAAGTCTATAAGCTATTTATAATATTTGAAAAAACAACATGATTAACGTTTGCTTTGATAAATTATAAGACTTTTGTAGTCTTATGATGAAATCTGAAAGGTTATGTTATTCTTCTAATTTGTTCCGTAATTCTTTTTCAATTTCAAGCTGTTCGCGCTTAAGGGTTTGCTGGGCTGTTAATAGCTCCAGTATTTCAGGGGTGTATTCGTTGGCGGATTTTATTTTTGTTTCAATATCTTTTATCTGATGCCTTATGTTAAATAATTTTAACTGACTGAATACCTGTATAGCTTCTGACATATAATTCTTATTCTTTCCGCCCTGCATTACATAGTTTTCATCAAGCAATGCTTTGCCGATTATATCCTTCGCAGCATCATCCTGGAATTCATTAAATAACTGTATGTGTGTAATTTTATCGGGTGAATCAATATTCATCATAATGTAATTTACAATATTCCTTACCGTTGGGTTTGGAATCAGATCCATTTCAAGCTCATTCATCAGCATTTCTTTGGTCTTATTATCGGAATCAATTAACAATCTAATTAGTACCAGTTCAACGGCTGAAAACTTTGCACTCTTTTCCTTAACAAGAGCAGTCCGCTTTTCAGCATAAGGCTCTCTTGTTAAACCGCGTGTTTTAAGCTTAAGTACGGCATCAAGCTCCTTGCGTATAATGCTCTCATAGATAGAAAATTTTTCTGATATACCTTTGATATAAAAATCCCTTTTAATTGGATCACGCATTTTTGCGATCAGCCCGATTATTTCTCTGACAAAATCAGTCTTGCCTTCTGGGGAGTTCATTCTGCCTTCGGTTTCATACCGCTCCGCGATATAATCAATCACTGAAAGCCTGTTATTAAGCATTCTTTCAAATCCTTCAAGTCCGTTCTTTTTGATGAATGTATCGGGGTCATCGCCGTAAGGCAGCTCAAGCACACTTACCGATATATCGTTTTCTATCAACAGCTCAATTGCCCTTCGGGAAGCGTTTTGTCCTGCTAAGTCAGAATCGAACACCACAACAACTTCTTTGGTATAACGGTTAAGTATCTTTGCATGCAATTGTGTGAGCGAAGTCCCGCTTGATGCAACTACGTTTTCAATACCATCCTGGTATAAGGAAATAAGGTCCATATAACCTTCAACAAGTATAGCAAATCCTTTAACTTTAATTGGACCCTTTGCAAAATTCAATCCATAAAGAGTTTTACTCTTATTATAAATTTTGGTTTCTGGTGAGTTGATATACTTTGCCTCATCGCTGTTCTCATCATACATCCTCCTGCCGCCAAAGCCAACTACTTTGCCTGATTCATTAAATATAGGGAACATAAGTCTTCCGCGAAAGCGGTCTCTTATTTCATTTGCACCAAGCGCTAGTATCACACCGGCATTTATCAGGTCATCGGTAGTGAAATCATTTTCCATAGTCCTGTATAGCGCGTCTTTTTCCCTTAGTGAATATCCTATTCCGAATTTAGTAATAGTATCTTCCTTTAACCCGCGGTTATTTAAATATTCTTTAGCGTAGGCTCCATCACGGCTTAACAGGTTATCATAATAAAACCTACCGGCTATCATATTTATTTCATAATGCAGTTCAATTTTATTTCTGTCCGGGTCGTAGGGTTCATTTTTATACTCAATGGTAACATTAGCTTTATCTGCAAGCATTTTAACCGCCTCAAAGAATGTTGCCTTTTCTGTATCCATAACAAAAGTAAACATATTACCGCTTTTGCCGCATCCAAAGCAGTGGTAAACACCCTTTTCCTGTGATACGCTGAATGATGGTGTTTTCTCCTCATGGAAAGGACATCTGCCCATGAAGTTTTTGCCCGCTTTACGGAGCGGTGTGTATGCGGAAATAACATCAACTATATCAAGTGATGAAGATATTTCGTCTATTTTGGATTGCGGGATATTCATTTTTTTAATCCTGAGCGTAGCGAAGGATCTAATCTTTCTGCAATAAACCGATAAATCGGTTTGAATAATATATGTTAATTAAAATCTCACGACTGAAGTCGCGGGCTGAAAAGTATAACGTTTACTATTTCGATTAATTTGTTAGCCTTAAAACTACTGCTATAATATAATAAAGTTTAGACCCTTCGTTTCACTCAGGGTTGAACCTGCTTAAACACTCTCATAAAATTACCGCCAAGAATTTTGCGTATATCTTCTTCTCTATAACCTCGCTCAACCAGCTTTTTGGTAATTATGGGATAACATGTTGCGTCATACATTTCATTTACTGTAACGATGCTTCCGTCAAAATCACTGCCTAAGCCTACGTAATCAATGCCAACTAGCTGAACGATATGATCAATATGGTCAATCAATACATCAATTGATGTGCCACTATTTACTTTATTTTCTGTAATATACTCATATCTTTTTTCATTGAATCCAACAAGGTCATCATTGTATTCTTCGGCTATCTTATCGGCGGCATTCCTATATTTGCTTTGAACGTTCTTAATTGCGCCAGGATTCCCGTTCGGATCAAGGAATTTATAATAGAAATTGATACCAATGTAGCCGCCTGATTTTGCAATAGCCTTTATCTGGTCGTCAGTTAGATTCCTGTAATGCGGTGCAAGTGAATAGCAGTTTGAGTGCGATGCAATTATTGGCGCATTGCTGGTTTCAACCACATCCCAGAATGCAGTCTCGCCAAGATGCGAAACATCCACAAGCATACCAAGCTCATTTATTCGCTTTACAACATCCTTGCCGAAATCTGTTAAGCCGCCTTTTTTGCCGCGCTCGGTTTCATCCTTTGCAGATATTCCGATGGCATTACTCGTATTCCATGTTAATCCCAAATATCGCACACCGCGGCTGAAAAGAGTTTCAAGGTTATCCATAGAGCCTTCTATCATATTGCCGCCTTCGGCGCCCATTAACCCGCAGAACTTTCCGCTTTTCAACCCTGCATCAAGCTCACTGTAATTTTTGCAGAGTACGAATGATTCGGGATTTTCAGCCTGGTTCTCTTCAAGTTTATCAATCAGCTTCATAGCATAGCTGAAGTGATTTGATTTATATCGCTCCGGCACATAGATAGAAAACATCTGGACATCAAGCCCGCCTTTTTTCCATTTGACTATATCAGATTGTGTGCCAGGGTTATTTTTGTTAAGGTCAGCCCCTTCAAGGAATACAGGCATTAAAATATCGTTATGAGTATCTATTACAATTGCATCATAGTGCAGTTTGAATGCATCTATTTCAAGATCAGAGAATTTATTGGTATTATTCATCGTTGAATCCTGCTTACTGATTGTTTTATTGGAATTGTTTGTGCTGTCAGATAGCTTAGTTGGCTGATTTAAAGACTTGTTATCCCCGCTGCTGCCATCATTACCGCCAGACCTACTGCTGAAACAGGCAAAATTGCATAGCAGCATTACCGATATCATTGCCAGAATTATTAGTTTCATAATTGTATATTACCCTTAATGTAGAAAACCGTTTATACTTTTTAGTGAGTAGAAAATAATTTATATTTATCTTACAAAATTACGAAAAACATAGCAAAAAATACTAAACTTAACATAGAACCAAAGCGTATTTTGCTGGTAAGAACTGACAGGATTGGTGATGTTATACTTACTTTACCAATGGCAGATGCTTTGAAGAGCAAATTCCCGGAAGCTGTGGTTGATATTTTAGTGCAAAACAAAGTGTATGAACTGGTTTCGGACTATCCAAATATAAATAAAGTTCATTCCATAGAAAAGGTAACTTACAGGGCTGTAAAAAAGATTTGCAGGGGAAATGATTATGACCTTGGGATTGCAGTTTTCCCAACTTTTAGAGTAGCTTTAGGGCTATATTTAGGGAGAGTAAAATACAGAATCGGGACGGCTTACAGGTGGTACTCCTTTCTTTTTAACATCAAGCACCATCAGCACAGGAAGGCCTCCATAAAGCACGAAAGTATCTATAATTTAGATTTACTATGCGAGCTTAACGTTATTTATCATAATGAGTTATCCGTTAATCTTCAAGTAAAAAATGAGCATATAACTTCTGCATTATGTAAGCTATTTGATGCAGGAATAAAGCATGATGAGAGGTTCATTGTTATACATATACCTTCTTTGGGTTCTGCAAAAATTTGGAGTGATGAGAACTTTACGAAATTGCTGAAAATGATACTTCTTAATGTAAAAAATTGTTATAATGTCATTTTAACAGGAACAACAGGTGATGAAGATCAAGTTAAACATGTAATGGCAGCGCTTCCGGAAAATAACAGGGTATTTGGAGTTTTTAATCTTAATTTAAAAGAATTAGCGGCAGTATTACAGAAAGCGAAGTTGTTTGTTGGCAATTCAACTGGTCCTATACACATAGCAGCTTCAGTTGGGACGTTTGTAATAGGGATGTATTCGCCTGTGAAGGTTGAAAGTCCTGTGCGCTGGGGACCACTCACTGAAAAAAAGAAAATTTTCGTACCATCACAAGTTGATAATACAAGAGATGTAATGAACGATATTACACAGGAAGAAGTTTATAATTATATTAATAACTATTTAGAAAAAAATAAACAATGAAGATAATAAACGTTTTTTTTATTTTAGTTTTCTTCGTATTTGCTTTGCAAAGCCAGGATTTTAAAGAAGTAAAGACTGCCCAGCATGTTGTTGATAATTATTTAACAGCTTACGGTGGGGCTGATGAGCTAAGGACGATTGAATCGATAAGCATGAAAGGTAAAATAGGAGAAGGTGAGGAGTCAGGGACAATTGAAATATATTTTAGTAAGAAATATGTGTATATGGATATAAATACCAAGCAGTTTGCTATGAAACAGGCTGTTGATATAAGTAACAAAAAAGGCTGGATGAAGTTTGGAACGATGATAAAAGACCTGAAAGAAGAAGATATTAATAAAAGTAAGAAAAATGTAGAAGGCGCTCTATGGAGTAATTTTCTTGACCCCAAAGAGAGCGGGATAACATTTGAACTGCTGCAGAACGAAACAATTGACGGCAATGATACTTATGTAGTTGAACTTATGAGAGATAGCGCTTCAATTAATACCGCATATTTTGATGCAAAGACATTCAATAAAGTTAAAGAAATTAAAGGGAGCATAACAAACAATTTTTCAGATTTCAGGAAGGTCGGCAAAACTGATATATTAATGCCTTACAAAATTAACAGCCAGACAGGCGATGTAACAATGACAGAGATAAAGTTTAATTCAAAATTCAATAAAAAGCTTTTAACTAAACCCAAAGAAGAAAAAGACGATTCAAAGCAAGATGATAAGTAAGAAACAATAAATACAAGTAATAAAAAAATAATAAGAAAGATATATATGAAATACATTAGAATTTCAGCGATTTTCTTAATTTTAACATCTTTAACATATTCACAGTTCAGAACACACCCCAACAACGCATTTTCTTATGGAGAGAGGCTTTCATTTGAAGTGAGTTATGGATTCATTATTGCAGCCGAAGCGTTTATGACGATATCACCTGTTCCCTTTATGTATAATAGCAGGGAAACATACGAAGTTAATTTCGATGTTAATTCCCGCTCAAGCTTTGATGCTGTTTACAAGGTAAGGGATAATTACAAAACATACATTGATGTTTCAGGTATTTTTCCATGGCGTTTTGAGCAGCATATAAGGGAAAATAATTATAAGCGTGATTTTGAAGCTACGTTTATACAGGAAAGTCTGAAAGTTTACACAAAGGTCAATTATTTAGAAGATAAGTCATTTACATCAAAGTTTGAATACGTGCAGGATCTTATTTCATCTCTTTATTATGCAAGGACGCTCGACTGGAATGGTAAGAATACAGGTGATGTTGTTACTATTAATTATTTTTATAAAGATAACTTCTACCCGCTTAATATCAGGTTTGAAGGCAGAGAAACAATTGATGTATCAGCAGGCGAATTTAAAACATTCATATTGCATCCAATGCTGAAAGAAGGATTTACTGATAAGACATCAGATATATTTATATATTTAAGTGATGATGAGAGGAAAATTCCAGTAAAAGTGAAAATGAAAATAGTTATTGGCGCTTTGGTGGCTGAGCTTACACAATATACAGGATTGAACGGTCCGCTGGATTCTAAAATAGGAGATTAACAAGGCTGTCATTCCCGGCTACCTGCCTCTGCAGGCTAATGCAGGAATCTAAATATGTAAATACTTTTTGCGAGAAACGAAGTGACGAAGCAATCTCATGGATTTATCTTTAATATTTTTTAATGACTAAGTAATATGAAATATCTTGTTATAATAGAAAAATCTAAAAAGGGTTTTTGATGCTTATGCCCCTGACTTTGAAGTCTATATAGTTTAAAATGGAAGCTTATAGCTTCCATTTTACATTTACACCGCTTTGTTTGCCATCCATCCATGGTGATATAAAAAATCGTTTGCCCGGTTTTTCCCTGAATATAAAATTATCAAAAATTGCGCTAATGGCAAAAGAGCCAGCAAAGAAAGTAAGCACTCCACCGTTTATTGAGCCGTCATCTGATTTATCTTCACCAAGAACCTGATTCTTAAACCTGAACAGCTCTTTCCTTAACGAATATATTAAAATTGATGAACCGCTTCCAATTATAGCCCCAGCAAGCAGATCACTTGGATAATGCAAACCGAAATACGGCCTGCCGTAAGCTACAACCAGCGCCCAGACATACATTGGTGCATACACCTGGGGGTATTTTGGATATCTTAGGGCAAACATTGTTGCCAGCGAAAATGATGTGCTGGCATGACCCGAAGGAAAAGAATATACATCAAGTATTGGAGATCCTTTTGAATACACGTTCGGCAATGCATTTAACGGACGCTGCCTTTTAACCAGCAATTTTGTGCCGAATGTTATAGCTAATATTGTTACTTCGGATGTAAATGCCAGGTAAGCTGTGTTCTCATCAAAGGTTTTTTGTCTGACCCTGCCATATATAAATAGTGATGGCGGAACAAGGATTGCTACAGGAAGCATTGAGTTATCAGTAGTGTTAAGGATCTTCGTTTTTAATGGTGTGCGTGAATTGTTTATTGAGCGGAATATACGGCAGTCAAGATTATCGGGGTCTTTTTCCAGCACTTTCGAATTTAATAGCTGTGTATTTAATACTTGATTACCTCTATACCAACTATCTAAGTTTAATTTTCTTAATGCTGTTGTATCAGGTGTTGTGTAATTGCTTGAATCTAACTGTCTTCTTTTTGCAATAACAATATGATTATCCTCAGTTGAAGTTTTCAGGGAATCATATTGCTTAAAGTTAATCGTATCCTGAGAATAGGAATAAACTCCGATTAACATACAGGATAATATTTTTACTATATTTTTCAATAATTAAATGTATGGATTCCCGCATACGCGGGAATGACAATTCTACTTGGTTTTCTTTTTCTTCTTAGTGTTTCCTGATTTCTTATTATCCTCAGGAAGTGGATAAAGTTTTTTGTACTGCTGCCAATACCATGAAATGTTCTCAACATAATTGTATGGTTCTTTCCAGTTTGCAAAAACTCCGTTTGGCGGTTTAGAGCCCCACACAAGCTGGTGCAGTGAATCATTCCAGGGAGCAAGCAGCTTCATATATTCCTTAACAATATCCCAGTCTTTATAATCTTCATTAAAATAATATGCCATGCTCATAGCGTCTTCCACTCGTCCTGAACCTGCATTGTATGATGCAAGAGCAAATTTATACATATTTGTATCACCTGCTCCGTAATATCTACCAACAAGCATTGCATAATAATATATACCTGCTTTAAGATTATTTACAGGTGAGCGGTGGTCCTCAAGGTTCAATGTCTGTTCAAGCATTGAGCCAGTCCTTGGCATTATCTGCATAAATCCATAAGCCCCTGCATGCGATACCGCATCGGAAGTAAATGCCGATTCCTGCTTTATCATAGCAAGTATCAATCGCCAGTCTAATTTGTAATAATTACATTCATCTATAATTATTTCACCATACTGCTCAAGAATCTTGTCAGAGCTTCCCTTGTTAAATTTCCTGTTTGGGTTGCGGATAATTTTTACTATGTTCTCATAACGTGCAACCGAGTCGCTTGTATTAAAAGTACTATCGTTAAGGTTAAAAGTAAAAATATCAAAAATATTCTGCCAGTTATAAAATGAATTTTCTATATTTATGGCATTATTATAGCTTACATTTTTCATGTAATTTTGGTTTTCCCTTTCAGTATTTGTTGTAAAGGGAGGGATAACTGCATCGGGATTTGATGACTTCGTTTCGATTGTTGAGCTTGAGCCAATATCTGAAAACTTGATGATAATTGTAGTAATTACCACAAGCACCATTGCTCCAATCAAAATTACAGGAATTTTGAGGAAATTCTCTAATTTTAAGGCTTTAAAATTCACACTTATACTAATTTAATTCAAATATAATTACAATAGTTTCAATTTTAGTATTTTTTTATAGTTAATGAAATGCTATTATTTATTGAAAATATCAGTAATTTAAAAAAAATTATATTTGCTCAATTTTAGGCATTTATATTAAACTTTTTTGATAAATTTTTGTCATATTAATGAAAAGTAGGGTTTCAAGCGGGCTGAATTTATTAGATTTGGTAAGTAAATATAATGATAACAATAACTTATAAACTGAACTGCCGGTAATCAATAGCTCGCGTAAATGACGGGGAACAATGCAAGTAAAAATAATGATCTTGAACTGGTGCGCCGTTTTAAAAACGGAGATATTACCGGATTTAATGAGATAGTACGAAAATACCAGCAACAGGTTTACTGGGTTATCAGAAAAATGGTTCAGGATCACGATGAAGCAGATGATATTACACAGGAAGTATTTATTAAGGTTCACACGGCTTTAATGGATTTCAGGGAAGAATCGAATTTGTTTACATGGCTGTACAGGATAGCGACGAATTATTCGATAAATCACATAAGAAAAGTTAAAGTCAAAAATACCATAAGTGTCAATTTAGTAGTTGAACAGATAGAAACAAATGATAAAGGAGCAGATGAAGAAATTGACGAAAGGGCTAAAAGAAAAATACTTGAAGAAGCAATTGAAACACTTCCAACGCAGCAAAGAGCAGTATTTAATATGAGATATTATGACCAGCTTCAGTATGATGAAATTGCAAATATACTTGGAAAATCAACCGGCGGAATAAAAGCGAATTATTTTCATGCAGTCAAAAAAATAGGGGATTACTTAAAAGGCAGAATAGAATACTGAAAGTAAAAAGAAAAAAAGCAAAAGTAAAAAAATGTTAGTAAATTATAACCACAGTCTCCCCTCTACTTTCAGGAGAAGGGCAGGGGGTGAGGTCTAAAATATGAACAGCAGATTAAATACCGAAGAAATTAAGTTTATGATACCTGATTATATTTCAGGGCAGTTTAATGATGCGGAAAAAGTATTAGTAGAAGAAGCCATCAGGGATTATGTCGAGGTGCGTGAGTTTTACAACGAAACCAAGGGTATCCTTGATTTCGTTAGTTCAGTAAAATCAGAAGAACCCGCTCCCGGGTACTGGAATTCACTTCTCCCAAGAATACACGATAAAATTGATAGCCGTGAAGCTCAGGGATTTTCTTGGGAAAAGGCTGCATCATTCTGGAAGGTATTTGTTCCAATAGCAGCAATTATTCTTATAGCCATAGTTTATTACATGGTAAAGCCTTCAAATACTCAGCTTACAGAAGATAAAAAGATAGAAAAAATAATTAAAGATTCATCAAACAATAATAATATAAAAGAAAATATCAAAGAAGAAAAAAAGATAGAAAACAATAGAGAAGATAATATTGTTAAAGATGATAAAGCAGCAGAGAAAAACAGAATAAATATTATAAAAAAAGATAATGTAAGGAAATACGATAATCTTGCTAAAGATAATACACCGGTAATAAAAGAAAAAAATGAGTTACCTGAAATAAAAGATGAACAAATAGCTTCAGATATTGATATAGAAGAGACCGCGGTCTTTGCCAGCGGTGAAGGCGCAGGATTTGATGAAGAAACAGAAAATGATCTGAAAAAACTTGATGATTCCGAGCAGAATATGCTCCTCAAAGAGCTTGAAAATACCAATTTATAAAAAGTTTAATTCTAAATAAATATAATTTAAAAAGTATATGATAAAAACTTACAAAATATTAATCCTTTTTCTCTTGGCAGCATTTATATGCCAGAAACCTGTTTACTCGCAGGATGATTTCAGGGAAAAGATACAGGAAATTAAACTTGAAAAACTCTGCAAAAAACTTGAGCTGGATGATAATACAAAGACTATTTTTGTGGATAAGTATAAATCTTTTTCAAGCTCAATGAAGGATCTTAACCTTAAGCGCGCAAAAGCATATAAGCTTATGACAGAGAATATTGAAAGCAGCAGCGGACTTGATACAATAGTAAACCAATTGCTTGATTACGAAGAGAAGATAAATTCAAAAAGGGAAGAATTTGTTACTGATATGAAGACAATATTAACTTCGCAGCAGATAGCTAAAATGATAATCTTCGAAAGGAAATTTAACAACGAGATAAAGAAATTACTTAAGCAGTATCAGAGGGAGAATAAGTTTAAAGAGTGAATATGGAAATGAGAAATCCTAATAACGAAACAAATTCGAAAATCCTTTAATTTAACTCAAGTTGACCGCTTAGGAATATGTTTTAACCCCGACATTTATGTCGGGGGTTTAAAAATACGTTGAATTCAGGGCTTTAGCCCTAAAAATCATGGCTGAAGCTAAATATATATTCATTAATAATACACGAGTTAATACTCGTAGTTAAAACAAAAAAAATGATTTGCAAGCTGAGCGGTCAACTTGAGTAATTTAATTTAAATGTACAGCTACTTTCTGTGTATTTAGTACAACTTTAGGCGGCACGTTTAGCGGTGTGGTTTCAAATACCGGGCTCCATTTTCCTGGATGTGGTGTTCCCATTTTATTAAGTCCTTTCTTTTAAGTTTGTTAAATTTTATCCCGAGTACTCGGGATTATTTTATTAAAATCATCTTCAAAGTCTCATTATATTTTTCTGTTTGCAATCTATAAAAATAAACTCCGCTTGTTAATTTACCTGCACTCCACTCAACTTCATAACTTCCAGGTTTTAATTCTTCGTTAACCAATGTTTCAATCTCACGACCGAGAACATCGAATACAACAATCTTTACACCTGATAAACTTGTAACCTGAAACTTTATAACTGTTGCCGGATTAAACGGATTGGGATAATTCTGCTCTAATTTATATTCCTTTGGAATTACATTTGATATTTGCTTTATACCCACCGGTTGCGAATACTTAACTGTCGCGTAATCTCCAAAGCTATAACCCGTTACATATGCATTGCCTGATTGGTCAACTGCCAAGGCTGTTGCAATATCGCTTGGCGCTTGTGGAGGTCCCACTCCGTAGTAAATTACCCATTGCTGTGCTCCTGAATTATTGTATTTAATAGTGCAATAGTCAGGATTGCTGGGCTGCAGACTAATTGTTGCATAGCCTGTAACATAAATATTACCTTTATTATCTAATTTAATACAACAAGGGATATCTGTTGAATTAGCCGGACCGTTGAAATTTACTGCCCACTGCTGTACCCCAGAAGAATTATATTTTATCGTTCTAAAGTCTCCGGTTGCAGCCGCTACATAAACGTTTTCTGTATCATCGCAAGTAATCGATAAACCAGTACTATTATAACCGGTAACGACCACCCATTGTAAAATGCCACCAGTGTTGTACTTTATCGTTGCACATTCGACTTGATTATTGCCCCACACATAACCTGTAACATAAACATTTCCGGAATCGCTAACTGCAATATCCTGAGGGTAGTCAGAGCCGTTTCCCGGACCGTTAAATATTCTAGCCCACTGGAAAACACCCTGTGAACTCCATTTTACAATTCCCCAATCAGGGCTCGTTCCAAAAGGGCCTGTCACATATACATTACTGAATGAATCAACCGCCATCGCTACCGCACTATGTCTATTGCTGTTATAGGACCTTACCCATAGACTATCTCCGCTTGAATTATATTTTATTACTAAATATCCGATACCACCGGCTTGTCCCCCAACGTAAATATTCCCCTGGTTATCTAACACAATTCCGGGTTCACCACCACTTACGCTGTTATACTTTCTTAACCACTGCTGAGAGCCATTTGTGTTGTATTTAATCGTGGTAATATTATAATTTGCCTGCCCCGGAAAAGGAATACGATTACTGAGCCCGGTTACATAAACGTTGCCTGAATCATCTACCACAATCGAATTGCCATAATCTGTGCTATTTCCCGGACCATTATATCTTTGTGCCCACAGCTGTACACCTGAGGAATTATATTTTATAGTGGCGTAATCATGATATCCACCCGGGGCGTCACTCCCTCCTGTAACATAAACATTACCTGAATTATCTACTGCAATATCTCGAGCCGCATCTTCGGAATAAAAATGATACCTTGCCACCCACTCTTGCGATACCTGTGAGATTATAAATTCAGAAGAAATTAACAGAAAGAGAATAATATGTAATATTGTTTTCACTATTGGCTTAAAGCATATTGACTTAATTATTCAAATATAATAGCTTTAGTTAAGAAATCCAAAGAAATTATGTTAATTGTGTGATAACTCATTGTTTAAGTTTGGCGTTTTAAAATTTGTTACGGGTAGGTGCAGAATTATTTTATAATATGCTGAATCTTCAACGCTTTAATAGCATCACTAACAATAAAGAATGAACCCGTTATCAAAACCCGTCTGGATCCTTTATTGCTTTTGATAATAAATTTTAATGCATCGCTGACTTTTTCTTTTACTATCAGAACTTGTTTAGGTGAACAATATTTCTCAGCAATACTATATAAGTATTCAGGTTTAGCTGCTCGTTTATAATTTGTTTTTGTGAAAATTATTGTATTCGAAATCTTTAATAATTCTTTAATTGCCGTTGTTATATCTTTATCATCCATCATTCCGAATATTACAATATCGGGTCTTGTAGATTTTAAAGCGAGGTAAGTTTCTTTTATCCCGTCAGCATTATGTGAAATATCGAAAATAAATTCTTTTTTATTTAGTTTTACGGTTTCTAATCTGCATCTGTATCCTGTATTAGTTTTTAAATTTAGTAATCCTTTTTTGATCATTTTGACAACAGGTTTAAAACCACTTTCCTGAAGGTATTTCATGCTTGAAAGAATTGCCGCTACCGCATTCCTTGCCTGGAATTTACCCGGCACGGGAATACTATACATTTCCCTTTTTGATTTATCTAAATATAAAAAAAACCTACTGCCGTTTAAATTATTTTTTATTTGTTCGATTCTAACATTATCATCAATATATATTAAATTATCAGGGTTTATTTTCTTTTTAAATAATTTTTTGAGTGATTTGTTATTATCGCTGACAATTACATCAATATTCTGCTTAACAATTCCTATTTTTTCGAGGGCAATTTTTTTTAGTGTATTGCCAAGGTATTGCATGTGATCCATTCCTATTTGAGTAATTACAGATAATTCCGGTCGTAAAATATTGGTCGAATCGAGCCTGCCCCCGAGTCCGCACTCAACTACAGCAATGTCAACTTTTTTATCAGCAAAATACTTAAATGCCATAGCAGTATTTACCTCAAAAAATGAAGGCTTTATTCTTTTAATGAGTTTTAAATTTGAATCCAGAAAGTCTTTTATATATTTATCACTAATGCATTTACCGTTAATTCTTATTCTTTCGTTAAATCTGAGTATATGAGGCGAGGTAAATAGTCCGGTTTTATAACCATGCTCCATTAAAATCGAAGTTGTGAATGATGCAGTTGCGCCTTTCCCGTTTGTTCCGGCAATATGTATGGATTTGAATTTATTTTGCGGATTCCCTAATGCTTTGCATAAAGCGGCAATATTAGTTAGATCATATTTCATGCCCGACCTTTCTAATTTGTATAAGTAATTAAAATATTGCTGAATGTTGTTCATTTTCATTTACAAAGTTATCTCAATTATTAGAAATAAAAAACCCCGAACTTGCCGGGGTTTTAAAAGTATAATTTGAATACTAATTATTCTGCTTCAACTGCTTCTTTAACTTTTTTCTTTGTCTTCTTCACCTTCTTTGGCTTTTCTTCTTCAACAGGTTCGTCATCTTTGATTGTAACAATAAGGTCTTTGTAAGCTTTCAGACCGGTACCTGCTGGAATAAGCTGTCCAACTATAACGTTTTCCTTTAGACCCTGGAGAGTATCAACTTTACCTTCAATAGCAGCATCTGTTAATACCTTGGTAGTTTCCTGGAATGAAGCCGCAGAAATAAAGCTGTCTGTTGTGAGTGATGTTTGTGTAATACCAAGAAGTACCGGGTTAGCGATAGCAGGATTAGCATCCCTGAACTGTATAAGATCTTTTGATTTCTTCTTTAACTCAGCATTAAGCTCTTTAACTTTTTTCTTATCAAGCATATCATACATCTTCACTTTGCTGGAATCACCTTTATCTGTAATTATTATTTTATTTCTTAATGTTTCATTTTCAGTTAAGAACTTAAAGCGGTGAACAACATCGCCTTCAAGGAACATTGTATCGCCTGAATCAACAACACGCACTTTCTGAAGCATTTGTCTTACAATTACTTCAATATGTTTATCGTTGATCTTTACACCCTGCATTCTGTAAACTTCCTGAATTTCGTTTACAAGATATGCCTGAACGTCAGCAACACCCTTTATCCTAAGAATATCATGGGGATCAACCGAACCGCTTGAAAGAGCTTCGCCTGCTTTTACAAAGTCAGCATCTCTTACAAGTATATGCTTGCCAACCGGTATCATATACTTCTTTTCAACAGCAAGATCAGCTGTTTTAACTTTAACTTCACGTGAACCTCTCTTAAGTGAACCTATTTCAACGAAACCGTCAATTTCTGTTACAACTGAAGGTGAGTTGGGGCTTCTAGCTTCGAATAACTCTGTTACTCTTGGCAGACCGCCTGTGATATCTCTTGTCTTACCTGTATCTCTTGGAATTTTAACAAGTATCTGTCCGGCAAAAATTGGTTCTCCGTCATTTACAAGCAAATGAGCCTGAGCAGGAATAATATACTGGCTTAACAGGTCACCCTTGCTGTCAGTTATCTGAATTGTCGGGCTAAGTGTCTTATCCTTTGATTCAGTAACTACTTTCTGAATATGTCCTGTTGTTTCATCTGGCGCTTCAACATAACTTACATTTTCCTTAAGATCCATATACCTTGCAGTTCCAACATGCTCGGCAACAATTACAGAGTTGTATGGATCCCACTCATACAGTACATGATTTTTATCAACCATTTCTTCGTCTTTTATCATTAAATGAGCTCCGTAAGGAACGTCATATTTTGAAACGAGACGGTTATTTTCATCAATTATCTGTATAATACCGTTACGGCTGTGAGTCACATAATATTCGCCCTCTGTTGAAGCAGGGTTTGAATATTTAATAGATTTTATACTGTCAAATTTTACTTTACCCGGAAATTTTGTAGGTATTCTTGATTGCGTTACAATTCTGCTGGCTGTACCGCCAATGTGGAATGTACGAAGTGTAAGCTGTGTACCAGGCTCACCAATTGACTGTGCCGCAACAACGCCAACTGCTTCGCCAACATCTACAAGTTTACCTGTTGTAAGGTTCCTGCCGTAACATTTAGCACAGATACCTTTACGTGATTCGCATGATAATACTGAACGGATTTCTACAGACTGAATTGATGAACCTGCAATTTGTTGCGCAAGATCTTCATCAATAATATCGCCTGCTTTAATAATAGTTTTCCTTGTTAACGGGTCAATAACAGTCTGCAATGCTGCGCGTCCTAATATTCTTTCTGCAAGCGGTTCTTTGATGTCTTCACCGTCTTTTAAAGCTTCTACGGTCAAGCCTCTGATAGTTCCGCAATCCAGCTCTGAAATAATTACATCCTGTGATACATCAACAAGCTTACGTGTAAGATATCCTGCATCTGCTGTTTTTAAAGCTGTATCAGCAAGACCTTTTCTTGCTCCGTGTGTTGATATAAAGTATTCAAGAATTGAAAGACCTTCTTTGAAGTTAGCAATAATAGGATTTTCAATAATTTCACCAGCCTGTCCTGTCATGCTCTTTTGAGGTTTAGCCATAAGACCCCTCATACCAGCAAGCTGGCTAACCTGGTCCTGTGAACCTCTGGCTCCGGAGTCGATCATCATGTGTAGAGAGTTAAATCCGTCTCTTGAAGTTCTTAGTGTACTCATCAAATCGGCTTTTACATCATTGGTTGCATGTGTCCAAATATCAATAACCTTGTTATATCTTTCACCTTCGGTAATTAAACCCCTCATTCTTGATTTTTCAATTGAAGCAACTTTTTTCTGAGCTGTTTCAATTATCCTGTCTTTACTCTCTGGTACTACAATATCATCAAGATTTACAGAAAGTCCGCCTTTCATAGCATAACGGAAACCGATCTCTTTTAATGAATCAAGGAACTCAACTGTCTTTTTATTACCAACGCTCTTAAATACTTTTGCTATATTTTTAATTATACCTTTTTTAGTAAGAAGCTCATTTATATAAGCAGCTCCTTCAGGTACAATATTGTTAAAAAGAACCCTTCCTACGGTTGTTTCAATCATTTCACCATTGATCCTTACTTTGATCTTTGCATGAAGTGCTACTCTTCCGTTGCTGTGAGCGATTACAACTTCTTCGGGACTTGAAAATAATTTATCTTCTCCAATATCACCTTTTTTATATTTTGTTAGGTAGTAACATCCTAAAACTATTTCCTGGTTAGGTACAGTAATAGGGTCACCGTTTTGAGGTGACATAAGGTTGTGGCTTGAAAGCATTAATACTCTTACTTCAAGCTGCGCTTCAGGTGATAGAGGCACGTGAACTGCCATCTGGTCACCATCAAAATCCGCATTGAATGCAGTACAAACAAGCGGATGAAGCCTGATAGCTTTTCCTTCAACTATAATTGGCTGGAAAGCCTGTATGCTGAGCCTGTGCAGGGTAGGGGCACGGTTAAGCATTATTGGATGTCCTTCAATTACATTTTCAAGTACTTCCCAAACTTCAGGTGTTCTTCTTTCGATTAATTTCTTAGCGCTCTTTACAGTCTTTACAAGATCCCTGTCAATAAGCCTTCTTATAACAAAAGGTTTAAACAATTCAAGAGCCATATCTTTTGGAATACCGCATTCGTGAAGCTTTAATTCAGGTCCAACTACAATAACAGCACGTCCTGAATAATCAACACGTTTACCTAATAAGTTCTGTCTGAAACGACCCTGTTTACCTTTCAATATATCTGAAAGTGATTTCAGTGGTCTGTTCTCTGATTTTACTGCTGTTGCACGCCTTGAGTTATCAAGCAATGCATCAACTGCTTCCTGAAGCATTCTCTTTTCATTTCTTAGGATAACTTCAGGAGCTTTAATATCTATTAATCTTTTTAAACGGTTGTTTCTTATGATAACCCTTCTGTATAGGTCGTTAAGATCAGAAGTAGCAAACCTTCCGCCTTCAAGAGGTACAAGAGGTCTTAGCTCAGGCGGAATAACCGGAACAACATCCAGTATCATCCACTCGGGCTTATTCTGTCTTCTTCCTTCTTTTTTCTGGAATGACTTTAAGACCCTTAGTTTTTTTATGAGGTCCTGCTTCTTCTGTACGGAAGTTTCTTCGTATAATTGAATTCTAAATCTGCTTACATCTTCATCAACATTAACTCTTCTTAAAAGCTCTTTAACAGCTTCTGCTCCATTTTTACATACAAATTTATTCGGGTCAAAATCATCAAGATCTTCCTGGTCATCAGGCAGATTGTTCAATGCATTTAAATATTCATCTTCAGTCAAAAGATCATTTTTAGTGAACGCAGTAGGACCCGGATTCACTATAACATAGTTCTCATAATAAATTATTCTTTCAAGCTCTTTATTGGTTAAACCAAGTAAATAGCTGATCTTGCTTGGGGTGGAACGGAAATACCATATATGAACTACGGGAACGCTGAGTGAGATATGTCCCATTCTTTCGCGCCTTAAGCTTTTCAGGTTAACTTCTACACCGCACCTGTCGCAAACTATTCCGTGATATCTTATGCCTTTGTATTTTCCACAATGGCATTCCCAGTCTTTTACAGGACCAAATATTTTCTCACAGAACAAACCGTCTTTATCCGGCTTGAAAGTTCTGTAGTTAATTGTTTCAGGCTTTAATACTTCTCCATGGGAGTTTCTTATTATTGAATCTGTTGAAGCAAGATTTATACCGATCTTGGTGAAGATCTTTTTTGCTTTTTTCTGATCTCTTTTAAAAAACATATTTTTTTATGATTTTAATTATTCTAATGAAATATCAAGGCATAGGCCCTGGAGTTCTTTTACCAAAACATTGAATGATTCAGGTACCTGGGGTTCCGGAGTGTTTTCTCCTTTAATAAGCGCTTCATATGTTTTGGATCTTCCTGTAACGTCATCACTCTTAACAGTAAGTATTTCCTGGAGTGTGTAAGCAGCTCCGTAACCTTCAAGCGCCCAAACTTCCATCTCTCCAAACCTCTGTCCGCCAAACTGTGCTTTACCGCCAAGTGGCTGCTGAGTGATAAGTGAATACGGTCCAATTGACCTTGCATGTATCTTATCATCAGATAAATGTGAAAGCTTCATCATATATATGAATCCTACAGTTACCATCTGGTCAAATTTTTCACCGGTCTGCCCGTCAAATAATATACTTCTTGAATTGCTGGGTAAGCCTGACTGAACCAATATATCTGTAATATCCTCAAATGAAGCTCCGTCAAATACCGGGGTAGCAAATGTGCAGCCAAGTAATTTAGCTGCCCAGCCTAAAGCTGTTTCATAAAGCTGCCCAAGGTTCATTCTCGAAGGTACTCCAAGCGGATTAAGTACTATATCTACAGGTGTACCGTCCGGCATGAATGGCATATCTGCAATGGGAACAATTTTTGCAACAACACCTTTGTTACCATGACGCCCCGCCATTTTATCACCAACAGAAAGTTTTTTCTTCTTTGCAATATATACTTTCGCCATTTTAACTACTCCGGTTGGGAGCTCATCGCCAAGCACTATCTTGTTCCTGTTTCTTTTTGTCTTTTCTTCAATATCGCTAAGCCTTGTCTTGAAATTCCTGTATAAATGCTGAAGGAGTAACTGCTGTTTTTTTGAAGATGTCCAGTCATTAGATACATCAAGATTATCGATCCTAAAATTTGGATTTTCAAGGTGTTTCAGGAATGTATCTTTTTTAATTGCCGTTCCGCTTCTTAATCCAGATATAATGCTGCCATCTATATCTCTGATACCCAGAGAATCTTTGTTATCAAACATCTGTCCAAGTTTTTCAGCAAGTTTAT
>JAYTUN010000117.1:0-6161 GCA_043744495.1 Ignavibacteria bacterium | reverse complement strand
GATATCGGTCAATATTCATTTCATAATTCAGGATTTCAAATCCCCCTAAATCCCCCTTTATAAGGGGGACTTACAATATTATTCACACCCCGTACTTTATCCACTGAGTGGAGTAAGTCCACCCCTCTAAAGGGGGGAATTTTATAAGCACTTTTGCGAGGAACGAAGTGCCTGCCCGCTTATGGCGTGGACGAAGCAATCTTATAAACAAACGAGCTTACTCATGTGAAGACCAAGAGAAGCCAGCTAACGCTCCTAGCCAAACGGTTATTTCAGTTTATCTAAGACTTTGAAGGTGATGTCAATTTCCTTATCACCGTAAATTAGCGCATCGCTGGCTTTATCTAACACAATGTTATACTTAAGCTCTTTTGCTAAAGCTTCAATTGACTTGGTAATTTTTTCCTTAACCGGTTTAAACAATTCAAGCTGAATATCATAAAGCTGCTTCTGAATGCCCTGCTTGTATGCTGAAAGTTCCTGATCCAAGACCTGAACTTCTTCCTGCATAAGCCCTAATTCGCCTTCAAGACTTTTGATCTGGTCAGCGGTAAGCTTACCGGCTTCTATCTGCTTTTGCGCGTCTTCATACTTTGTTTTAAAAGCATCGGCTTTGGCTTTAATTTCATTCTCCTTAATAGTAATGGTATCGATATATAACTTCTGTAGGTCTTCAAGTTTTTTCTTAACTTCTATGGCTTCGGGAAGCTGTGCGATAATAACTTCGCTATCTACGAAAGCTATTTTAACCTGCGAACTTGCTGAAGCTACCACTACAGCAATGAAAAATAAAGCGATTAATGTGTTTTTCAATTGTTTCTCCTTAGAATATATTACTTAAAAATTTTCTTAAAATATATTGACTATTATATGTTACTATTTTTTTTAAAAATTTAGAATCCTTTTCCGAACTGAAAATGGAACAGCCATGAGGGGCTTTCGTTATCAACAGCTTTTCTATCGAAGCCGTAGCCAAGATCGAACCCGATAATACCAACAGCCGGAAGCATAAGCCTGGCGCCAAAACCAACAGAACGCTTAAGGTCGAACAGATCAGCAGTCTTGAATGATGACCAAAGGTTACCGGCTTCTGCAAAAAAAGAGAGGAAAATTGGAATTGGGTCCTGAGATAACGAATACCTAAGCTCGACACCATATTTCATTAAAAATCTTCCGCCAATTGGTGAGCGGACTATGTTAAGCGGACCAATAGTTCTATCTTCATATCCCCTGAGTGCAACAGTGTTGTAAGAAAGTCCGCTGCCGCCCATGAAGAACAGCTCATTTGGCGGGACGTAATTATCGATAGATAAGCTGGAAATGCTTTCGATAGCAAACAGTGATGCAAGTACAAGCTTGCCTGAGTTATCAAGACTCTTGAAAGCTTCGCTCTTAAAACCAAGCTTATAAAAATTTGTAGTTCCAACAAGATTTGCGCCGGCTACTTCTGCCGAAAGTGACAGCTTTGAGCCTACCGATGGAAATATTGGACTATTGGTTGAGTTCCTAGAAATAACCTGACCAATACTTATCTGCAGTCTTTTTCCTGTTTCATAAATACCCGCGCCCTGTATTGTATTTGTGCGCTGAAATTTTAAGAACCAGTCTCCCCTGAAATAATCATCGGGGAATTTGAAACGTCTTCCGATATTGAGCGAAGCGCCTGTTTCCTGAATTTCGTATGTATAGTTCTGCTTGGTATCGTATAAATCAACACCTCCTGATGTTGGTGTGTTATATAGCCACGGCTCAGTGAAACCTATTCTGAATGTGCGGTAAGTACCTTGGGTGCCAAAATCCCATTGCAGGGAAAGTATTTGTCCCGAGCCGCCTGAGAGCGGATCGGTAATATCAAAATTATTAAATGTTAAGCCAAGGCTTCCTGAAATGCCGAAGGTCTGGCTGTATCCCACCGAAGCATTAAGCTGATCAGATGAACGCTCTTCAAGAAGGTAAACAAGGTCAACTGTGCTGTCATTTCTCTGTACAAAATCATAGTTCAGCACTTCGGGGTTAAAGTAATTCAGCTGCGACATCTGCTGCATGCTTCTTATCATAGCAGTTTTATTAAAGTACTGTCCGGGCAGTGTGAAAAGCTCTCTGCGAATAACTTTATCCTGTGTTTTTGTGTTGCCTGAAAATGCAATAAGCCCAACGCGGTACTGCCTGTTTTCGTTTACCGTAACTTTAAGATCAACGTAATTATTTTCTTTTATAGTTTCATCAACATCAGCGCTGAATCCAAGGTATCCGTTATCAAGGTATATAGAAGCAATATCTGACTGGCTTTGGTTACCTCTTAAATTCTGGTTGAACTTCATCACATTATAAACATCACCGCGCTTCATATCAATTCTTTCTATCAGCGTAGAATCCTTATAAACTGTGTTGCCTTCAAACGTGATACTGCCAATTTTGTATTTTGGACCTTCGTTAATTTTAATTGTGATATCAACATCTTCCTTGTTGTTTTTGTAATCAAGTTTATCTTCAACAATTGTCGCATCCTTAAAACCGTTCTTCTTGTAATAATCTATAATAAAAACTTTATCATTATCGTAATCTTTCCTGTTGAAGCGGGCTTTATCCCATAACTTCCACCATACACGTTCGGAAGTTTCTTCCATAGAGCCTTTTAGGTCGCGGGTTGAAACTTTACTGTTGCCGGTAAAACGAATATTACGAACACTTATTTTAGAGCCTTCTGAAATTTTTACTCTAAGCTGTGCTTCGTTATAAGAATTTACGAACTGGTCAACCTTAACGGTTGCAAGCGGGTAGCCTTCGGTTTCGTAAGCCTTTGTGATGTTAAATTCAATATCCTTAACAGTTTGCGGCGTTATAACCTGTCCCGGTTCGAGTGGAATTTTATCTTCAAGGTCTTTATCGCTGAACTCATCGTTGCCGGAGAATTTTATGTTATCAAGCTTTGGAAGCTCTTTAACTTTTATGATAAGGTAAGCGCCATTGCCAATTTTTTTATCAACAGTAATTTCCAGGTCAGAAAAGAGCTTCATATTCCACAGGTTCATAATTGCTGCCTGTGTAGCTTCTGAAGGGATGACAATTTCATCGCCTATTTTAAGTCCGCTGTTTGAAATGATGATCCTGGAATCGTAGAATTTATTGCCTTCGGCGTTTATGGAAAGAATTTTGTAAGTTTTGGGTCCTTCCTGGCTGTATGCGGTAAAGTGAAATGTTAAAATAAGGGCAAACAATAAAAACACGACTTTCTTTATATCTCTCATTAAGCTTTTTTCTTTGTTTGAATTTGTTTTGTGGTCATTCCGAACCTGCGTTCCCTGTTCTGGAACTCTCTGAGGGCATCATATAACTGTTGTCTTCTGAATTCAGGCCAGAATGTTTTATCGAAATAGAATTCAGCATAAGCAGATTCCCATAGCAAAAAATTACTTATCCTGAAGTCGCCGCCTGTTCTGATCAAAAGATCAGGGTCAGGGATGCCATCAGTGACAAGATAGCCGGAGAATGTTTTTTCATCGAGAGAGGTTCTATCCATTTTGCCTGATTTAATATCTTCTGAGATATTCTTCACGGCATTGAGGATATCCCACCTTCCGCTGTAACTTAAAGCTAAAACCAAAGTCATCAGCTTATTGTTCCTTGTTTTTTCTATAGCTTCGTTAAGCTCGTTTAAAACCTGCGGCGGCATTGCAGACATATCACCAACAGCCATAAGTTTTACATTATTTTCGTGCAGCTTATCGGTCTCGCTTCTGAGAGACCTGATGAGCAGCTTCATTAATATAGCAACTTCGGTCTTGGGTCTGCGCCAGTTTTCGGTTGAAAATGTGTATAAAGTCAGGTATTTAACACCAATCTGTCCGCATGCTTCAACAATATCACGCACAGAGTGAACACCTTCTCTATGACCGAATGTTCGGGGGCGATTTTTTTCCTGCGCCCATCTGCCGTTGCCATCCATAATAATAGCAATATGGCGCGGAATTTCACCTGAATTTTTAATTAAATCCTGTACTTTTTTATCAGAACCGGTGGGTTCGTTAAAAGCCATTATAATAGATTAACTCTGCAGGCGGCTGCCTGTTGAAATTTCTGTTAGTAAACCAATAATTTAGCGTATAATGAGTAAAAATACAATTGATAAAAAAATGACGGAATATGTTAAAATAAAAACTTTTCACCACTGAGAGCACGGAGAGCACAGAGGGAGCATTGCCTTCCCTTCCTTTCTGCAATTGATAATAAAATAAATCATAGACAAGTCCAAATTGAAAAAAACGAACAGTACAAAAATAGGATTATTACAAAAAATGCTTTGTTAAAATATTTAATATATTGTTATATACAGATATAACTATTTATTCCATATAATAGGAGCAAATACATATATATTACCTTACTTAAGCATTTATTACTTAAATATAATTATTTTCATTTACATTGTAATCATTTTTTACTAAGTTATATAAAATATAAGTATATTTTATATATAATAAGTAAATATTCCTATTTAATAGAAATAAAATGAATAATATAAGAATTTCAAAAAAAATACAAAATTTTTACGAACGTAAGATACCCGAGGAAGGTACATTAGCAGGATATGGAGCATTAATTGAAGCATTTAAACTGGATATGCCTTTGCCATTAACCCTAATGCTAATCAGTTCAAAAAAGGCAATGTATTCCGTAGAAAATTGGAATGTATTATCATCCAGCTATGAACCTGATGATACACTTTATAGCCACCTTGTATTTGCACTAAAATACGAAGGCGTGAATCTCTTATTTTTTAAAAAATTATTTGAAAAGTTGGAAGTAACGGAAATAGAAGATGTACTAAAAAAAGAACCTCTTGGCAGTTACACAAGGAAAATCTGGTTTTTATATGAATGGCTGCTGCAAAAAGAGCTTGATATACCGGACCTTGATAAAAGTAATTATGTATTACTCTTAGATGATAAATTACAATATGGTTCAATGTATGCGAAAAATTCAAGCCGCCACCGCATAAAGAATAATTTACCAGGTGTTGTTGATTTTTGTCCGTTGGTAAGTAAAACAAAAAAACTTGAAAAGTTTATAGCAGAAGATCTGACGCAAAAATCCAACAAACTGATAAGTGGATTTCATAAGGATATTTTTTTAAGAACTGCAGCATTTCTATTACTAAAAGATTCAAAAGCATCATTTAATATAGAAGGAGAGAATCCTGCTAATACAAGTGCAATGAGATGGGGAAAGGCAATAGGACAGGCAGGGAATAAACAATTAAGCAAGGAAGAAATATTAAGGCTTCAGCATATAATTATTGAAAGTAACAGGTTTGTAAAAATGGGTTTCCGGGATGATGGCGGTTTTATAGGTGTTCATGATAGAATTTCCGGTGAACCTATACCTGATCATATATCTGCCCGTCACCAAGACCTTGATAAACTTATAACTGGTTTGCTTGAAGCAGCTAAGAAGATGGAAAACGAAAATTTCCATCCTGTTTTAACTGCGGGCATAATAGCTTTTGGTTTTATCTTTATACACCCGCTATTTGACGGTAACGGCAGGTTACACAGGTATCTGATCCATCATTTACTGGCAGAAACAAAATTTACTCCACAGGGCATTATTTTTCCAGTTTCAGCTGCAATACTTGAGCGTATAGATGATTACCGCAGAGTATTGGAAAGCTATTCAGAACCTTTAATTGAGCATATAAAATGGAAGAAAACTGAAGATAATAATGTTGAAGTCTTGAATGATACTATAGATCTATATAGATATTTTGATGCGACAAAGCAGGCAGAATTTCTGTTTGAATGTATTGATCATACAATAAGTATAATAATCCCTAAAGAAGCAGCTTATTTAAAAAACTATGATGAGTTTAAAGGCTGGTTAGATGATAATTACCAAATGCCTGACAGAACGGTTGCTTTGCTTGTAAGATTTTTGGAACAAAATAGTGGTAAATTCTCTAAGCGGGCGTTGGGTAAAGAATTTAGTGAATTAAAACCTGAAGAAATAGAACAGATCCAAAATAAATTCAGAGAGATATTTGAAAGTAATGGCTAAGTAAACTTCCTCCACTTCGTGAAGTAAGTCAGGACTTCTATTTACTTCGTGAAGTAAGTCAGGACTTCTATTTACTTCGTGAAGTAAGTCAGGACTTCTATTTACTT
>JAYTUN010000116.1:0-6199 GCA_043744495.1 Ignavibacteria bacterium | reverse complement strand
GCGAGCATCCAAATAAATTTATTCTTGCGCCTTAAGAAGGGTCTGGCTGAATCCTGACCCATATACGGCTGAACGGTGATCGAATCGAACCCAAATTCATCAAGGAATGCCTGTGCGTAAAGCTCTGTGGTATTTTCGATATCTCCCCTTTTTGCATCGGCGATAGTGATTAAGTTTTCCGGGATTGCGGCAAGTGTGGGTCTTATTGCAGCGAAGCCCATTTCAATAGCGCGTTCATAAAAAGCCATGTTAAGCTTGTACCCGCAAACAAATTCCTTTGTAGCTTCAATTACAAGCTGATTGAATTCCGCCAAAGGATTGGCTGAAGTTTTAAGGAATTCCGGTATCTTTTTAATATCGGTATCCAATCCCACAACTAAGTGTGAGTTTGTTTCCCTTAAAGCCGCCTTAAATTTTTTAGAAAAGTGCAAGTTAGTTTAATTAGAAATTAGAAATTAGATTATTATTTTGTCAGATCTGTCCAAAGGACTCCTTCGGAGAGGATCTGACAAGAGCGGAAAATAGGAATAAAGCATGAAATTTAATTTACTCCTTGTTATTTGTTATTTGTTATTTGTTATTTGTTAAACGTAATCTTTCCTGTTCCTGTAAGCATTTAAAATTATACCAAGCATTATGAGGTTTGAGAGTAAAAATGATACGCCGTAGCTCATAAAAGGCAATGGAATTCCTATAACAGGCATAATGCCCATAATCATTCCAAGGTTAATTAAAATGTGGAAAGAAAAGATCGTAGCAAACCCTATACAGCAAATACTCAGGAACTGGTTCTTACATATATACGCAATGTGTATAGTTTGCCAGATAAGTATAAAGAACAACAGCACTACACCTATTGAGCCAACAAAGCCAAACTCCTCACCAACCATGCAGAAGATGAAATCTGTCCATTGTTCCGGGATATATTTTAACTGTGTTTGCGTACCCTGCAGGAATCCTTTACCTGTAAGCCCGCCTGAACCAATAGCTATTTTTGACTGTATTACATTATAGCCTGCGCCAAGCGGGTCTGACTCAGGATCGAACATGCTTACAATACGTTTTTGCTGGTATGGCTGAAGCTTACTGTAAACCATGTTGACGGAAAATCCCGAAGCAATGGCTATACATACAATGACAGCGGAAACAAGAATATTCTTTTTAAATACCATCATCATTGCAATAATAAATATAACTGCAGCCACGAAATACCAAGTACCAAGAAATGCACATATCGCAGTTATTGCCGGCGCTATGATAAAAAACATTACCCAATTAGGCATACCCGCCCAGTAAAGAACAGGCAGTAGAAGAAAAAGGAATACAAGTGTTGTACCCATATCAGGCTGAAGCATAATTAACGCTACGGGCACAAGACAGATAGCAACTGCATACATGAAATCGCGGAGCTTAGTTACATCAGCTTCTTTGTTTTTATTTGATAGAAAAAATGCCAGCGCAAGAACAGTAGCAACTTTCGCAAATTCCGAGGGCTGTATGCCAAAGCCGCCTACATTGAACCAGCTTGTCTGCCCTTTTATTTTTTTGCCTAAAATTATTACAGCTATAAGCAGGATGAGAACAAGTACGTAAACAACATAAGATGACATTGCAAGATATTTAGGCGGCATGTACATTATAGCAAGCACAACAACAACACCTATACATGCGGAAATAAGCTGTTTATTGAAATTCCCTGAAACCTGTTCATTACCAAATGTCGCGCTGTAAATAGCAACAAGCCCGAAAGCTATCAGTGCGAATGCCGAGAAGAATACTATAAAATTGAATCTTTCAAAAATTTTTACCTGCATTTAATACTTTAATTTAACCTTTGTTTAATTTATCTTTTGTTTAATTTAACCTTTGTTTAATTTATCTTTCACCAAATGTATCTTTAACTTCAGTTTCATCGGCTAGACCGAGAAGGTATCTTAAAATAATTCTTTGAGCAATTGGAGCTGCCACTGTTGCGCCAAAACCGGCATTTTCTACCATTACACAAATTGCAATTTTAGGGTCATCATAAGGAGCGTAAGCAATAAACCATGAGTGATCATTCCCGTGTGGATTCTGCGCAGTTCCGGTTTTACCTGCTATCATAACATCGCTTGTTTTGATAGATCTTGCCGTCCCGTTACCATTTACAACAAGGTACATTCCTTTTTGAATGATCTTAAAATAATCTTTATCAATTGCAACTTCATGCTTTTTATACTGAACGGGCGTCAGCTCTCCGGTAAGCGGATTTTTAAGCGAGCGGACAAGATGCGGCTGCAGGAAAGTACCTGAGTTTGCCATTATTGATGTAAACAATGCCATTTGCAAGGGAGATACGCCAAGCTCACCCTGCCCAATGCCCAGACTTACTACATACCCCTGAGTCCAGCCATTGGGACCGTAACGCTTGTTATAATATTGCGTTGAAGGAAGCAGTCCTGTTGTCTCTTCGGGAATATCAATTCCGGTTTTTGCGCCGAAGCCAAGCATTAATCCATACTTATTCCAGTTATCAAGTCCTATACGTAATACTAGCTTATAAAAAAATACATTTGATGAATGTTCAATTGCAGTGGGTATGGTTATTGAGCCATACGCTCCATGATCTCCAAAAACTCTATCGCCAAACCTGAAACTTCCTTCACATGGTATTGTTGAATTTGGCTTCATTATCCCTTCCTGAAGCGATGCAAGAGCTGAAACCATTTTATATGTTGAGCCCGGAGGATATTTTGTTTGTGTTGCGCGATTAAATAATGGTTTATTCTTATCAGTGTTAAGAGAAGTCCATATTTGGGGAGAAAGTTTTCCGCTGAAATAATTCAGGTCATAATCAGGCTTGCTAACCATGCATATTATCTCGCCATTATTTGGATCCATAGCAACTATACCACCCGTTCTGCCTTCAAGAAGTTTCTCGGCAAATTTCTGCACTTCGGCATCTACACTTAAAATAAGATCATAACCGCTCACAGCTTTTACATCATTTTTACCATCATTCAATGGAGCAACTTCTCTGCCTTTGTTATCCTGCAGTATAAATTCTAATCCCTTTTCACCGCGTAAATAATTTTCATATCCCGCTTCAAGTCCGGTCGTACCAATAAGATCGCCCTGCTTATAATAATCGCCCTGCTGTTTTTTCAGCATACCCTCGGATATTTCCTTGGTATATCCTATAATGTGCGTGCCCCTGAAATCAGTGGGATATAATCTTATTGGGTCAATACTATAATCAATTCCTTTCAGCAATTCTCTGTTCTCTTCAATGTAAGATATTATCCTGAAATCCGCATCACGCATTATCCTTGTGGGAATAAAGCGGTTTGTGCCTTCTATCTTTTTAAGCTCACCTCTCAAGTAATCGGGTTCAATGCCAAGCATTCCGCATACAACGGGAATATTATTGGTATCAAATTCCTTTTTCATAACAGTAACGCTGTAAGAAGGCTTGTTATCAACAAGCAGAATTCCGTTCCTGTCAAATATTAATCCCCGTGCGGGAGTTGTGATAATAGTTTTAACGGAATTACGCTCAGAATCCTTATCAAATTTTTCTGGATTGATAAGCTGTAACTGCACAAGCCTTCCGCCAATTATAATGCAAATAATCAGGGAAAACACATAATAGAAATTTTTTCTTTTGCTAAGATCCATTAATTGATTTGAATTAAAGACAAGTTATCTTGCAAATCTCCTTCTTCTTGCAAAAATTACAGGGAAGATACTGAATAATGCTGTATAGACTGTTGTAGGTACTACATATCTTATTAAAATATCAAGGAACACTAAATTCGTTCCCTGGAAATAGAAAACAAAATAAATAGTGTTATTTACCAAAGAACAGACAGAGACTATAAGTATAAAAATGTAGCTGTTTAAATATCGTTCTGTTTTTTGGTCATTATAAAAGAACCCTGAAAAGAATCCTGTTGCAGTTTTTACAAGCGCCATTAAGCCTATGAATGAAAAACTGAAAATATCCAGTATTAAGCCTGAGAGGAAACCTGAAATGCTTCCTGTAATTTTTCCTTTTTTAATGCCAATATATACAAGCCCAATAAGCACCAGGTCAGGAGTAATTTTAAATTCAGTAACATCAATATAGTTAACAACGGTTTTCTGAATTATTATCAGTCCCAGTATTATCCCAGCATATTTAAGATATACTTTCATTAATTAATTTGTCATCTGACTGTTAGATAACATTATTTAGTCTTTTCTCTGTATTTCTTTTCAATTTCTTTTCTTTCATCATCAGAAAGATATTTAAGCACGAAAACTTCTTCAACCGTTTCAAAGTTCACAAAACATTCTACTTCAATATTCTTAAATAGGTTATCAATTGTGTTATCGGTAGTAACGTATCCTATTGGAATTCCCGCGGGAAATGAATTACTGTACTCTGATGTAATAAGTACATCGCCAATTTTCACATCAGCGCTTTTTGAAACATTTTTCATTCTTACCTTGCCTTCTCCATCCCATGAAATGATCCCGTCAACCCTGCTGCGCTGATCTTTTGTGCTTACTTTAAGATCTTTGTTCAGCAGAATTTGCGCGATGCTGTAACTGCCGCTTGTCGCAACAATTTTACCCACAAGACCTCTATCGGTAATAACCGGCATACCAATTTTAACCGAATCATGCTCGCCAATATTAATAGTAATATTATTTCTTGTCTGAATTAGGGTTTTGCCGATTATTTTTCCCGTAACAACTCGGTAATTTGTTCTTGATTTAAACTCAAGCATCTGGTTGAGCCTTAAGTTTTCAAGCTTCGCTTCTTTTAGCAGACTTAATTCTTTGGATAGATCAATATTGGTTTCGCGCAGGGTTTTGTTTTCACGCTCAAGCTCAAAAATGTTAGGTATGATAGAAAAACCGTTCTGTACTACGCCAATTACATTTACAGCAATAACCCGTACAAACCTTATTTGCAGGTTATCGTTCTGGAAAATTAGTATTAGACTGATGATAATAAGGACTGAAAATATTATGTATTCTTTAAGATTGCCTAAATATGAAAGAAGTATCTTCATTAAATGGAGTGAAGTTGAGTGTTAAAATGTTTAATGAGCTTCTGTGTTTTTCTTTATTGCGAGGAGCGTTAGCGACGAAGCAATCTCATGATATATTGGTCTATTTATAAGATTGCTTACATGCCTTCGGCAGACAAGCGCTTTCGCTCGCAATTTTCTAATACTTTTTGCTTCTAATAAGCACTTTTGAGTACTTCTGCAGGTCTTCTAGCACCTTGCCCGCTCCTCTTACAACAGCCGTTAGGGGGTCTTCGGCAACGTGTACCGGCAGGTTGGTCTCAAGCCTGATACGTTCATCAAGTCCCTTGATCAACGCTCCGCCGCCGCTTAGCATGATACCCCTATCCAGAATATCGGAAGCTAGCTCAGGCTGGGTGTTTTCAAGGGCAACTTTGATAGCCCTAATCATCTGGTTGACAGGATCGCTCAGAGCCTCGCGAATTTCAATCGAGCTTACCTCTGTCATTTTGGGCAGACCCGAAACTAAGTCGCGCCCTTTTACTTCAATGATAACTTCTTCCTTAAGCGGCATAACTGAACCAACCTGGCATTTAATTTCTTCGGCAGTTCTTTCGCCAATTAAGATATTATAATTTTTCCTGAAGTATTCAACAATTGAAATATTTAATTCATCACCTGCTACGCGGATAGAAGCGCCGTTTGCGATACCGGAAAGTGATATGATAGCAATTTCAGTTGTGCCGCCGCCGATATCAATTATCATATTACCAACGGGTGATGATACATCAAGTCCCACGCCTATTGCTGCAGCCATAGGTTCAGCCAGGAGATAAACTTCTTTTGCTCCAGCATGTTCTGCGGAATCTCTCACTGCGCGTTTTTCAACTTCGGTAATGCCGCTTGGCACACAAATTACAACACGCGAGCTTGGGAAAATACTTGAATTAACTTTTTTAATGAATGCGCGTAGCATGCCTTCTGCAATTTCAAAATCGGCAATTACACCATCACCCATGGGACGAATTGTTTTAATTCCCTTGTGGGTTTTTTCGTGCATCTGTTTTGCTTCGTGTCCGACTGCAATTATTTTTTTTGTTGTTTCATCAAATGCAACAATTGAAGGCTCGTTTAAAATAATTCCTTTGCCTTTTATGTAAATAAGAGTATTTGCAGTTCCAAGATCTATTGCAATATCA
>JAYTUN010000115.1:0-6204 GCA_043744495.1 Ignavibacteria bacterium | reverse complement strand
ACTATTTAACTTCATTCATTAAAAGACTCTTAAATCGAGAAATATATAACCCTTATGAATTTAAAGAAGTTGTCGGTTTACTGTCGTGTACTTAGATTATTTAAATAGGTATTATCTTTACATTGATTATTGGCTAGTATAAAACTATATTTGTGTTTGTTTTTTGATTATTTTCAAAGAAAATTCGCTAGATTATAGATCCAGCGCATAAAGAGAGGTTTGTTACTTATGGGTTTAATGAATAAGCTGCGCGATAGAACGCACATTATTCTGATAATATTAATACTAGCGTTTCTTGCTACTATAATATTTGAGTGGGGAATGGATTACCTTGGTGTAAGAGACGGACAGGTTACAGAACTTGGTTCTGTTAATGGGCAGGAGATTAAATATTCCGACTTCGAAAGTCAAGTTAATTTTACAATTGATCAACAAAAGCAGCAGACAGGTGAAGACCCGGATGAAAGCGTAATCAAAATGATCAGAGACCAGGTTTGGGACCAAATGGTATCCCAGATACTTGCTGAACAGGAAATAAAACGACTTGGAATTACAGTCACAAATCAGGAAATACTAAACTGGGTATATAACTCCCCCCAAACATTGCCTGATGTAGTAAAAAAGAATTTCATTGATTCTACCGGACAGTTCAATATGGCTGTTTATCAGCAGGCGCTTACAACTAAAACTCCAGAAGTAACTAAATTCTGGTCGCAGGTTGAAGAATACTTAAAACAAACTTTACTTTCGCAGAAATTACAAAGCGTAATTACCGGAACCGTTAGAGTGACAGAAGGCGAAGTTATGCAGAAATTCAAAGATGAGAACATAAAGGCATCTTTTGAATATGTATTTCTTGATATGAACAACGTTTTGGATAACCAGATACAGCTAACAGATGATGACCTAAAGAATTATTATGATAATCATAAAGATGAATTCAAACGCGATGAATCTGCAAAGTTGAAATATGTGATTTTCTCTGATGTAGCTACTATGGAAGATACTGTTTCAACAGAAAAAATGTTGAAAGCATTGATTAAAGACCTGAAGAAGCTTAATCCCGCAGATACAACTACATTTGGCATAGTAAACGATAACTCACTTACAAAGTTCACAAATACTTTTGTGAAGCCAAATGAAATTTCATCTGAAGTTGCATCCTTCCTCTTTTCATCAGGTAAAGACAGCATCTCAGATGTTATAAAAGCATCAGACGGATTCCACATGGTTAGACTGATTGACACAAAAGATGGAGCCGAGACATATTCAAACGCTCACCACATACTTGTTAATTTTGGAACAGATACCAATGCAGCTAAAACCAAAGCAGATCAGATAACACAGAGATTACGCGCAGGCGAAGACTTTACAAAACTTGCTGCTGAGAACTCCGATGATCCGGGCAATAAATTCAAAGGCGGAGATCTTGGGTGGTTTGGCAAAGGCGCTATGGTTAAAGAATTTGAAGAGGCAGTTAATGTCGCTAAAATAGGCGATATAGTTGGACCAGTTAAAACACAGTTTGGATTCCATATTATCAGGGTTAAAGGAAAACAGAGCAAGGAATTTAAATTTGCAGATATTAAAAAGACAGTAAAGGCATCTACAAAGACCAAAGATGTAGCAAGGAAAAGAGCTGAAGACTTCGCTTTCGTTTCCAAAAAAGGAAATCTTGAAGAAGAAGCTAAAAAACTCGGACTACAGCTTGTTGATATTCCAAACTATATTACTAAAGGCGCGTTTATTCCGGGAGCAGGACAAAATGCTTCTGTTACTAAATTTGCGCTTGAAGAGAAAAAAGGAGCTATCAGCGAACCGTTTAAAGTTCAGGGAGGCTATGCTGTTTATTTAATAACTGATAAATTTCCGGAAAGCTATTATTCTTTCGATGAGCTAAAAGCACAGCAGCTTCCCGGTATCGTAAAACAACAAAAGAAACTTGATGCCCTAAAACAACAGGCTGCGGATATTAAATCAAAGATATCAGGCGATATTAATTCTTTGAAAACTGTTAACCCGCAGTTAAATATTCAACGAGTTGATACTGTTTCTGTTGCAGTTCCAAGTCCATTAATAGGCGCTGATTTTGATTTTGCAAATGTAGTTTATAAGCTTCAAAACGGTCAAATATCAGAACCGATTAGAACTGCCCGCGGTTATTATATTGTTCAAATGAGAACAATTACACCTTTGGACCAGAAAAAATTCCAGGATGGTTATGAAACGATCAAAACACAGCTTGTAAACCAGAAAAAACAGACAATTGTCCAGGATTGGCTTACAGATCTTAAGGAAAAATCTGTTATTGTAGATAACAGGGATAAGATGTTCAGGTAGTTTTAACTTGATTTTGCTTATTGCATATTAATTATTTGAAAGTTAATTTGCTTAGGGTAACGTTATAATAATAAACAGACCGGCAATACTTGAACAGAAAATTAGTAATATTAACAATTTTTATGGGTTCAATTTATTTATTGATCCCATATTTTTTATATTCCCAAAGCAGAACTGATGAACCCGTAATTTATAATGGCTCGGGAAAATTCACCTTGAAGTTTTACGGCACTTACGTTTCTTCTGCAGTGCTTCAAAATAATATTAAATCCAGCATATCATTTGTAAGAGATGCATCAATAGAATTAAATGGCGGTTACGGATACGGGGCAGAATTAACCTACAATCCAAATATCAAAAATTTTGATGTTCTTATATATGTTTCCTCTGAGTATTTGCGTGTGAAAGATAACGATCTGTTATTAAGATTTGAAAATGACTCCGCATCATCCAGCGTTAGGTTCACAGAAGAATACAATATGATCCCTTTTGAAGCAGGGTTAAAGTGGAATCTACCTGTAAGCACAGAACGATTTAAGATATATATTGGCGGCGGGGGCGGAATTTATTTTGGCAACAGGACAAGGTCTATTGGACCCTACAATAGCTCCGCAATTTCCCGAAAAGCCGGCTTCAGTATGAATGTTCTAGCAGGCCTTGAATACTTTATTCAAAGGAACTTATCTCTTGATTTTGAGTTTAAATTCAGAGAGGCGAATTTTGATTCCCAGGACAGGTTTGATGTTGATTACATAACTATAACCGGCAATGTTTACAATATGGATAACCCTCTTTATTCAAGAATTCTTGTTGACGGAACAAGGATTTCAGCCGGAATAAAATATCATTTTTAGTTTAATTTAACAATAATATGAAAAAAATCATTTTTACAATTTTATTAATAAGTGTATTTATAACGATTCCTTCTCATAATGTTGAGTTAAAAGAAAGCGGCAATAAATCCAGATTTGCAAATGATCATATTATAGTAAAATTAAAGAAGAGTAACGATATCCTTGCCGCATCATTAATTAATACCATCTCATACGAAAATACTTTAAATAATTTATTCAGCAACCTGAACATTAAAGTAAAGAAAACAAAGAGTTTATTCCCCAGGGATAGCAGAAATAATACTGAACTTTATAACAGGTATGAACTTGAAACTTATTATGTAGTATATCTTGATGAAGAAAATAAGATAAAAGAACTTTGCGACAAACTTAATACGGATAATAAAGTAGATTTTTCAGAACCAGATTTTATTGGTGAATCAGCCGGAGTACAAGGAATATCCTCAACGCCTAATGATGAATTCTTTAACCGCCAGTGGGGATTACATAACGATGGTTTACAACGCACAACTCAAGGTAAATCAGGGAAAACCGGCGCTGATATGAATATTTTAAAAGCATGGGAAGTTGCAACCGGCAGCAGTGATATTATAGTAGGCATATTGGATTCAGGCACAAAAATAGATCACCCTGATATAAATAGCAGAATTTGGGTAAACATTGAAGAAGTAAAAAACGGCAGAGATGATGATGGCAACGGTTTTGTTGATGATATAAATGGTTTTAACTTTGCTTACGATAATCCGAATGTAAAAGATGACGGAGGACATGGTTCAAATATTGCGGGTACAATTGGAGCAACTACTAATAATAATTTAGGTTATGCCGGTATTGACCAGAAATGTAAGTTAATGATATGCAAGAATCTTGATGATGAAAATCTTGGTGAATATTCCTGGTGGTCAGCTTCGCTATATTATGCGGCAAATAACGGTGCAAAACTTATAAATATGAGTGAAGGCGGTTATGATTATTCTAAAACTCTTGAAAATGCCATAAACTATGCTTACGATGCAGGATGTCTGATAGTAGCCAGTATGATGAATAAGAATAACGGTGATACATATTATCCAGCCAGCTTTAAAAATGTTCTGGCTGTAGGGGCTACCGATACTGATGACAGCAGGTGCAGAGAATTTACCTGGGGCGGTGGAAGTAACTGGGGAAAACACATTGCAGTTGTAGCACCTGGCAACAAAATTTACGGGTTAGATTTTAAGGATAATGCAAATTACGATGTATATTGGAGCGGAACATCGCAAGCAACTGCTTATGTAACTGGAATCGCTTCAATTCTGCTTGGGCAGGATCCTTCAAGAACAAATAAAGATCTGAGGGATATAATAACTTCTACTGCTGTTGACGAGGTTGGCGACCCCAGAGAAGATATATTAGGGTGGGATGAATATTACGGTTATGGCAGAGTTGATTTAAACGAAGCGTTAAATTACGGTAAGTATTCCAGTGGTAAAAAGGAAGAAAAAGTAAAAGATAAAGAAGATTACAAAGAGCCTGTTAAAGATCCGGTTAACGATAGCAATGGAAACAGCATCAAACCAAAAGCAAATGAAGGCGACAATGATTATAACAGTAATTCCGATAAAGATAACAAACGGGCTAAAAAACCAAAAGCTGACGACAGGTAAAAATATTTAATAACCTATACAATCTTTAATTTATTATAATATGTTAGATATAGAAATTATAAAATCCTCTACCAGAGACAAAGGATTTATTTCATCTGTATATTACTTTGATGAAATTGATTCCACAAATTCATTTGCTTCAAAAAACGATATACCTGTTGATTCATTGGTAATATCTGAATATCAATCCGCAGGTAAAGGACGTTTAGGCAGAAATTGGAATTCCGAAAAATATTCAGGGTTAACTTTTACAATTAAAAAAAAGTTACCTCTATCCCCTGTTGAAAGTCAAAATGCTGTATTTTATTTTTCTTATTATTTATTTAAAGCCATACAGGAAACTCTGTTTAACTATTTACCTAAAACTGAAACCAGAAAACTTCAGATAAAATGGCCAAATGATATTTTGTTTGAAAGGAAAAAAATAAGCGGAATATTGATTGAATCAAAATTACCTGATGGTATTTTTATTATTGGAATTGGCATCAATTGCAACCAAACCCAATTTCCGGATGATTTGAATGCTATATCATTAAGACAGATCATAAGTAAAGAACTCAATTTAACTGAGCTGTTAATTCAAATAATTAATGAATTTTCAGCAAATTTTAATAAGCTTCTAAATTCCGATTTTAAGGAAATCTATAATATTTGGAAAAATTCGACAAATATTATTGGCAAAATGTGTAATTTTAGTATAGCTTCAGGTAATGTAAATTATGGTAAAATTACTGACTTAAACGAAGATGGAAGTATATCAATTGAAATTGATAAAGTAGTTGAAAAGTATTATAGTGGCGATATTAAGCTAACTGGTTTTAACTACCCGGAAATGCCTCATACGACATAAAAACACTTGATTTTAGTTTATTTTTTCGGTATTTTTGATGTTTGAAATTTAAGGGTAGGTAGCGAAGTGGTTAAACGCAACAGACTGTAAATCTGTCGGCTTATGCCTTCGGAGGTTCGAATCCTTCCCTACCCACTGAAAATATTTTTGTGGTTCGTTAAAAAAATAACTGCTGATGTAGCTTGAGTTGGTAGAGCATCCCGCCTTGGCGGGAGAAGAGGTCTAAGCGTTCATTCCAAAAACTATGATTTTTTTTCACTGCTGATGTAGCTCAGTTGGTAGAGCACTTCCTTGGTAAGGAAGAGGTCATCGGTTCAATCCCGATCATCAGCTCTACAAAAAAAAGATTTTAGATTTAACCAGCGGGAGTAACTACTGCTAAAGCAGTCAGGCTGTTGGTAGAGTCATCCCGCAAAGCGGGATTGGTCGCGAAGTTCTTTTCAAATATAATTTTAGATTTAACCAGCGGGAGTAACTCAGTTGGTAGAGTCACAGCCTTCCAAGCTGTTGGTCG
>JAYTUN010000114.1:0-6205 GCA_043744495.1 Ignavibacteria bacterium | reverse complement strand
AAACTTTGATATACCTAATTTAAGCGGTGATAAAAAAGTTCAGGTTGTAGTTTACGATATTCTTGGTAACCAGGTAGAAATTCTTGTGAATCAGGATTTAACTGCAGGAAAGTATTCTGTGAATTGGAATGCCTCAAATTATTCAAGCGGTATATATTTTTACAGGATTACTGTCCGTCAAGCTGGATCTACGACCGGTAATTTTACTGATACTAAGAAAATGATCTTAGTGAAGTAAATCGAGTTCTATAATACCGTTTTCTGCCGTATGTATGTGCAAAACGGGATTTTTGATTAAAGTGAATAAATTAATAATTTTTAATTAAACCCTTTCAAAATTAGTCGAGGTTTGTTAAATTATAATATGAAGTATAGATATTTCTTGAAATTATTTGCTATAGTCCTTCTTCTTTTTTCAGCATGTTCAGGTATTACTATAGAGAAGGAAGTTAAAGTAAATCCTGATGACTGGATAATGGCGGGCAGCTCGCCCGAGCAGCAGAATGTTTCGAAATTCATTCTCGCCCCGCCGCTTAATTTAATGTGGGATTACAATATCGAAGGCGGCGTTGGACCAACAGGCATAACGGCTACTGATGCAGTTGTATTTGTAAATGCGCTACAGGGAGAGCTTTTTACTTTTGATGTGAAAACCGGCGGCAAAATAGGCAACCTGAAGTTTCTTGGCAAAGATGCAAGTACAGCCCCGCTTGTATTGGGAAATGATGTTATAGTTACATACGCCGGAGATAAAAAATACTCGCTGGCTTCATATAATATTTCACAGGGAAAAATTAACTGGAGAAAGAATTTCGGTGATGTGCAAACTTCTCCAATTCTTAAAGATGGTTATGTGTATTTTAGCGGGTTAAATGGTGTGTTTTATAAGGTTGATAAGGGTTCAGGTAGTAAGATATGGAAGTATAATACAAAAGCGCCCGTACACTCAACATGTGCAATAGGTGATGGAATTGCAGTTTTAGGTAACGATAAGGGATCTATTTTTGGCATAAATATAAACTCTGGTGCAGAAAAGTGGAAAGTAGAAACACCTCAGTCTGTAATATCAACTCCATTAATAAACAAAGGTGTTGTATTTATAGGGGGGAATGATTCAAACTACTATGCAATTGGAATTGATAGCGGCAATATTATATGGAAAAGAAATCTGCATACAAAAATTATCAGCGGCTCAGCAGTTGATGCTATTGGCAATTTAATTGTAGGCTGTGTTGATGGAAGCGTATATTCATTGAACCATGAAACAGGAGATGTGAAATGGAGTATGTTAACAAAAGGTACTATTGTTTCAAGCCCGTTAGTTTCAGGAAACTACATCTATTTATCTTCATATGACAGTTATGTATATTGCCTTGATGCATTAAATGGTAATGTATTGTGGACAAGCGGTATGCTGGAAAATAAAGTTAAAACTTCACCTGTTATATGGAGGGATTACCTTTTTGTAGCAGCTGATGAAATTGTATATTGTTTTACCAATAAGCCAATTGAAAAGACTAAATAAAATATTAATATGTATCATTCTGCTTATTCCGTTTAGATTTTATGGACAGGAAGCTGATTCTATTAAAATTAATTACAATTTTATAGATTCAAACCCGCAGAATGTTTCCGTATTTGTAAATGAAAAGTATATTGGTAATACACCATTATTTTTTGAGTGGAAAGACAGTACACTCCCCAAAACAATTAAAATAGAACTTAAAGGTTATTCAGGGCAATCTGAAAATATCAGCAGCTATCAATTGATAAATAAGAAATATATTCTGGTATCCCGGGGTAATCTATCAATTGTTAATATTATTAACGAAGATAAACAGACATATTTCAATTCTCCGCGAAAGATTGTGCCTATAGTAATTTCATCAATAATTACTGCCGGAGGCGGAATAGCTGCATATTACTTTAAATCGCTTGCTTCGGATAATCAGAAATTGTTTGATGATTTTGGGGATGCAGGCGCGCTTGATAAAAAGAAAAAATATGACGTGCTGGGAGGGGTATCTTTAGTGGTTTTTCAGGCAGGATTGGGAGTCTTACTCTATTATTTATTAATTGATTAATATATTTGAATCTACTTTGTAATTCTTCCGGCTTTTAATCTCAGATATTTCTTCATATTCCGTTTTAAATCTTTATCACCCCATGCTTTTAAAAAATCATCATAAGCTATCTCTATTGGATTTTTCCCAGTATTACGCATGTAGTTATGGGTTGCTGACCATGTGTAAAGATAATTAAGGTATTTATCCAGGTCCCAGTTCAGATTGATCTCAAACTTAGGGGTATCTATTTTCTCAAAAGGGAGGTGAATTTTATTCTCAAAATCCCAAGCTTTTTTATTCTCTTCCGGCCAATGTTTACCAATAATATTATGGGCATAATTTCTTGAAACCTTATCAATTTCTTCGTTTATGGTACTTTCGGAATATGTCCACACTGCCAGCGCTCCGCCAGTTTTTACAATACGTTTAACTTCAGGATAGAATTTATCTGTATCTATCCAATGTATTGCCGTTGCTACTGTAAGAAGGTCAACTGAATCAGATTCCAGACTGCTGTTTTCTGCGGAAACTGTGCGGTATTCAATATTTGGATGAAGCTCTGCATACTCTATTTGTGAAGCGCTTGCATCGGTCGCGATTATTTTTTTGAAGAAGGGTTCAAGTCCAATTGCGGCTTGACCGTTGCCGGTGGCACAATCCCACGCGGTGTTATGCTCATTAACAAGTGAGCTTAGAAATGAAAATAATTCTTCAGGGTATTTTGGTCTGTATTTGGAATATTCTTTTGCCTGTTTGGAAAAGTAATCTTTGAAATCCACTAGCTAAATGAAAAATGTTTTGAAATAATTGCAATGCTTGTATCATACCTGTACTGAATATTCATGTGTCCGTCATTAAATTCCTGATGGATATATTTTATACCGTTCTTTTTCAGCTTATCGCAGTAAATTCTTGCCCCGGCTTGTAACTTAAATTCATCTCTTGTACCGCAATCAACAAAAATTAATTTTAATTTCTGTAGGTTAGCTTTGTAATTTGATACAAGTCTCGCTGGATCGAATTTAAGCCATTTGTTCCATATTTCGGGAATTATTTCCGAAGTATGAATGTCAAAGGGGAGATCAAAGTTATATTCTTTCCTTTTTGAGTTAGGTGAGTAACAGGCTGACATTCCAATTGTATTTATGATGTTATGGAATTCCCTGCCCTTTGGCTGTTTGGTATTTAACTGTGTTTTAATAAAATTTGCAACAGCATTGTGACCTTTACCGAATTTCTGTACATCAACTACAAATTCAGGAAAATGCTCCATATAGCAGTATTCAAATGCTGAATCACCCGAATGTGTTGCCATAAGCCCGAATATATCAGGATGCCTCATAGCTAGCCACATGGCGCCATATCCTCCGGATGATTTGCCAATTATGCATCTTGATGCAGGTTTATTCAGTGTCTTAAAATTACTATCTACAAATGGAACAATTTCCTTAATTATATAATCTTCATACCTGCCAGTGCCACCAGAGTTAACATATTGCGAACCTCCATATTTTGTGAAACAATCAGGCATTACAACAATCATTTCTTTTATAGCTTTCGTTCTTATGAGCCTATCAAGCCTTTGCTGAATGTTTTCAGAAAAAGGGGATAAGTTCATATTCAATGCGCCATAACCTGTGAATCCGGAAATTAGATGTATTACGGGATATTTTTTCTTTGATATACTGTATGATGGCGGCAGGTAAACAAGCAATTTCCTTTTATACGGATCGCTTAAAGGATTATTTCTTAAAACACTACTTGTGTGATCTAAAACACGGACTTCACTGTTCATAACTTATATATTTAATTTCCAGTTTTTAATTTCTTCAAAAGTATCGTAGTCAGTAAGGTCATAATGCAAAGGGGTGATTGAAATATAATTATCTTTTACAGCGGCAATATCAAATTCTGTAGATTCATCACTGTAAACCATTTTACCTGTTAGCCAATAATACTCTTTTCCGTTTGGGTCAGCTCTTACTTCAAAGCTATCTTCCCAGAATGATTTGCCCTGCTTGGTTATCTTAACACCTTTAATTTCCGATTCAGGAACATTAGGGATATTTATATTTAGCAAAGTGCCTTCATGGATCTTTATTTGGTCATCTTCCCATATCTGTTTAACAATTCTAGCCGATATTTTTGCAGGCTCAATAAAATCTACTTTGCCGAATGTTGTTAATGATAGTGCAATTGATGGAATGCCAAGTATTGTTCCTTCGGTTGCAGCAGATACTGTACCAGAATAAATAATATTTATTGCTGTGTTTGCACCATGATTTATCCCCGAAACAACCAGATCAAATTTAATATCCTTAAAAAAGAACAGGACACCTATTTTAACGGCGTCTGCGGGAGTGCCTTCAACTGCCATACCGAAAAATTTACCATCCTTTTGATGTTCATAAGCGCGAAGCGGGTAAAATATTGTTATAGAATGTCCAACAGCGCTTTGCTGCCTGTATGGAGCTGAAATATAAACATTTGCGAAGCCATTTAGCTCTTCAACAAGCCTTTGAAGACCAGGGGCTTCTATGCCGTCATCATTTGAAACTAATATATTTGGTTTTCTTTTCATGATCTTAAACAAAAAATGCTATTGTAAGAATTTAAACGAAGCATCTCTACGAATCCCCGAATTCGAAGATTCATGGACTTGAGGATAAAAAAAATAATTTAGCGCAGTAATTTCCAGATATCATCAAGAAGTACGGGAAGATTTTCTCCTGTCACAGATGATATATTAAGTATCTTAATCTTTTCTTTGCTCTTTCCTTTCGGGAAACGAATTTTGGAAAGTCCTTTTATCTGTTCAAGTGTAAGACTATCTATTTTTGTAAAGCATATCATCCTTGGCTTTTCAAGAAGCTTCTTGTCATAGCTTTCAAGCTCATTTATTAGAATTTCGTAATCTTCTTTCTTATTTTCTTTATATGAGATTAGTGTCGCATCCAGCAGGAACACAAGAATTTTTGTTCTTTCTATATGCTTTAAAAATCTTATACCAAGTCCTTTACCTGTGTGAGCGCCTTCAATGAGCCCGGGAATATCTGCAACAACAAAGCTTTTATAATCTTTGTACCTCACTATACCTAAATTAGGCTGAAGTGTAGTGAAAGGATAATCGGCAATTTTTGGTTTAGCTGCAGAAATTTTAGAGATCAGTGTTGATTTGCCTGCATTAGGAAGTCCGACCAAACCAACATCAGCAATTAGCTTAAGCTCTAACTCAATTACTTTATCTTCGCCTTTAACCCCCGGATCAGCTTGCCTTGGAGCCTGGTTAGTTGAAGTAGTGAACTTTGAATTACCTCTGCCGCCTTTACCGCCTTTGGCGGCAAGATATTCATCGCCGGTTTCTATAAGGTCAGCAAGTATATATCCTGTTTCAGCATCTTTGATAATACAGCCGCAAGGAACAAGAATAATCGTATCAAGTCCGCTTTTACCGGTTTTATCACCGCCTAAGCCGTGGATACCGTTTTGGGCTTTATATATCCGTTTGTATCTGAAATCAATTAATGTTGCCAGGGAATTATCCGCTTTAAAGATAACATCTCCGCCTTTACCGCCATCGCCGCCATTGGGACCGCCTTTGGGAACATACTTTTCTCTTCGGAAGCTTACACAGCCCCTGCCTCCATCACCGCTTTTGATGGTTATCTTCGCATTATCTATAAGCATTTAAACTGCATTGTTCTTTCCGCTGAGCGATTCATTTTTATTAAAGTGATTCTGTAATATATCTACAAATTTCACTGCTTCTACAGAATAATATTTAATTTTATTCTTTTTGAAAAGTTCTTCAATAATAATTACTGCTTCATCCCAGTTATTTTTATCAAGTATATTGTTTACATTGCTGCCAAATTTTGATTCATCTTTATCGAATATTTTTTTTAAGATCTTTTTCCTGAAAGAGCTCTCACAAAAGAGGTCTTCAATAAGCCGTTTTCTTTTTTCTTCGTAGGTTAATTGTGCAGGTGGAGCTATTTCATTGAATTGTGAAGCGAACAAGAGGTCATCAGAATAGATATCATCATCAATGATCAACCTGTTTTTTTCAACTTCAGGAAGCTTTGCTTCCTGTTCACGAATTAACTTAATGTTTATTGTTGGAATTTCTACTGCTAAAG
>JAYTUN010000113.1:0-23675 GCA_043744495.1 Ignavibacteria bacterium | reverse complement strand
AACGAATGTTCGTAAATACCATTAACTCTGAATCTATTGATTCCTTTAAGAAAATGCTTTTTTATCACGCAATGCATATTATAGAGGGGGTTTATGATTCTAATATTTTTAAATGTGTTTTTATGGGTGGTGGTCCCGGGGCTGGGAAATCTACAGTAATTCAAGATTTATTTAAAGTCAAAAGAAATTTCAATTTATCTGTAACTGGGTTGAAATTAATTAATTAATTCGGATATTTGAAAGCTTAAAAGTATGGATTCTTCACTTCGTTCAGAATGACATATTTTTCTATTCCCCTTTGTTGGTGTTGCTTGACTTGTTTCTAAGTTCACCAACAAATAAAAACTATAATTTTTCTATTTAACCATTCTACAATTAAGGTTATCTTGCGGCTAAGACCTCACCCCCGTCCCCTCTCCTAAGTGGAGAGGGGGGAGAAATTTTATAAAATTGAATAGATTTGAGATTTTGTATAAATGGATATTATTTTATTTAATACATTAGGCAGGGAAAAACAGGTATTTAAGCCTATTGAAGCCGGTAAGGTTGGGCTATATACATGCGGACCTACAGTTTATGATTACCAGCATATAGGTAACTTCCGCACATTTATGTTTGAAGACCTGCTGAAGCGCGTGCTGTTATATAACAGGTATGACGTAACGCATATTATGAACATCACCGATGTAGGCCATTTGGTATCGGATGGCGATGAAGGCGAAGACAAGATGGAAAAAGGCTCTGCCCGTACGGGAAAAACTGTTTGGGAAATTGCGGAGTACTACACAAAATTCTTTCTTGATGATGCGAAGCTGCTGAACATTCTGCCGCCGACAAAATATACCAAGGCAACAGATTACATCAAGGAGCAAATAGATATGGTAAAGTGCTTAGATGATAAAGGCTTTACATATGTAACCAGTGACGGCGTTTATTTTGATACATCAAAGCTGAAGGATTACGGCAAGCTTGCGAATCTTGATATCGAAGGGTTGGAAGAAGGCTCGAGGATTACATTCAGTACTGAGAAAAAAAACAAAACTGATTTTGCGCTTTGGAAGTTTTCACCGAAAGAAAGTGATGCAAAGCGGCAGATGGAGTGGGATGCGCCATGGGGAAAAGGATTCCCGGGCTGGCATGTTGAGTGCTCGGCGATGTCACAGAAATTCTTAGGCGATACGTTTGATATTCACTGTGGAGGGATTGACCATATACCTATCCACCACACCAACGAGATCGCGCAATCGGAAGCGTGCACAGGAAAGCCATTTGTTCATTACTGGCTGCATGGCGCTTTCCTTGAGGAAGATACAGGCAAGATGAGTAAATCAAAGGGAGAGTTCTTAAGAGTAAAGACGCTTATTGATAAGGGATACTCACCGCTTGATTATCGCTATTTGTGCCTGGGTACGCATTACAGAAAGAGGCTTTTATTCAGCTGGGATATACTGGATCAGGCAAAGGTTACACTTGCAAGGTTACGGGAGAATATTTCAAGATTAAAAGATTTATCAGATTCGTCAAATTCATCAGATTCAAACTATAAGAATGATTTTTTGGATTCAGTAAATGACGACCTTAATATGCCGCAGGCACTGGCTGTGCTGTGGGGTGTGGTAAGGGATGAAAATATTACACCGGCAGAGAAAATTAAGCTTGTGTTTGATTTTGACCGTGTGCTGGGATTGGATTTGGATAAAGACGAAGAGAAGAAATCTATTGATGTACCCGCAGAAGTGATGGAAATTGTGAACGAGCGCACAGCCGCCAAGAAGGCAAAGGATTTTAAGCTTGCCGATGAATTAAGAGGGAAGATAAAGGAGCTTGGATACGTTGTAGTTGACAAGAAGGATGGTGTTGAAGTGAAGTCAATTAACAATTAACTGCCGGAGGCGGTTAGGAAAAGCACAATTTAAGAATAAATTTATAAAAAACTAAATACTATAACATGCGCAAACCACTCACTTCACTTTTTGTTATCGCTTTAATTTTCACGGCAGCAAATGCTTACTCGCAGAAGGCTTATGAAGTTGAAGGAAGATATGCTGTTGGCAAAACTGCATGTACTATTGAGTGGAGCGAAAGCTCAAAAGCATTTTTGGTTTATTGGGATAATGGCACCGGCTATACGCTTCTGTTTTATTCCGATGAATACCCGAACGGGAATATTGTATATACAGAGTATGAATCAGACGGCGTAACATACACAGGTACATTCACTTTTATCGATAGCGGGTGTAATTCCGGAACGTATGAGAGGTGGGACGGGAAGAAATTTTCTATTCGCAAAAGGTAAATTAATCAGCAAAAATAAATTAATGACCCCTCCCCGTCATCGCCATAGGCTCTGACTGCCCCTCCCCGATCCCGCTAAGCAGAAACGCGGGACGGCTCCAAAGGAGTCCCTTCGGGACAAAAAGCACCGAGGAGAGGGGTGATGAGTTCGGGAGAAAAAATGAAAAAGTTTACATTATCCGCATCAATGTTAGCGGTTTTAAGTATTTATGGAAGAAAAAGATAACAATTTCGAGAGCGAGCAAAAACGCGAAGCAATAAAACGCAGGCTGATAATGCAGGGAGTTTTATTCCTCGCATGTGTTTTTAGTCTTACCAGACTTATAGGTGTGCAGCATCAAACGGTATATTCTTATATTTCAATTGGAGCAACAGCACCGCTGTTAATTTTATTTGTAAGAAATTTGTTCTTGTGGTTAAAGTATAAGTGAAAGTTGGCAGTGTGTTTAAATTTTATCATATTAGTCAAACGCCCCGCCTTGCGGGATTTCGCTAACAGCTGCGCCGTTATGCTCAACATGCGTTTGACCTACGAATACTGAAACAATTCCCACCTGATACAAGTATCATAAAATAAAGGAGGTTCTCCATGGTTTCACTGTTTTTATCAACGATTCTGATATTCGCTTTCTGTACCGGAACAGCAGAAAACAAACCAAACTATTCTGTTTCACATGATACATGCCGCACAATTCAGGATGCCGAAAAGCTGAAAAACAAAGAGGCTGTAATTTTCGGCAGACTGCAAAAATATACCCCTTTAAAAGAAGGAAAAGGCAGGGGACACATGTTCTGGCAGTGGGAAATTGTTTTCCCGGGAGGCGGAGCTATTCCGGTAATTTTAAAAAACCCTAAGGATCTTTTGTATCAGTTGACTGGACAATCATTTGAATTTGTTAAATACGCGAACAAGGAAGTAGTTATTTACGGAACAGTTTATTATGGAATAATAATTGGCGACAGCAATCCTGAACGCCAAAGCGCAACTGGCTACCGGATAGATGCAGATAGCATCAAATTTTCAAACGATGTTTCTCAAAAAAAGACTCTTGATACATGTTGGATACACCTTGATATTGCAGAACACCCAAACATGGAAGCAATAATAGCAGGAAAGCTTATTGAATACATGCCGCCTCATGATAACAGCAAGCTTGGTGATGTAAAGATTTGGGATTATGAACTCCAAATGCAGGATGGATATACTATTCCGCTTAAAATAATGGGCGAGAACTTTGAGCTTGAAAGTTTTAAGGATAAGGACGTATATATTAAAGCATTCATAAAGTATGGAATAATATTTGGCGATACTAATACTGCAAATATGCAGGGTTACAGAATTGATCCGTTAGAAATTTATGCAAACGAAAAAGGATATGGCAATACAGCCATAAAAAGGAAAATAAGAATTGATCTTACTCGGTTCAATGATGACGGTTACAGGGTTTATCCAAATGGCGAAAAAAGCTTTACAAGTTACGAGTTCTGCATTCCCGCAACAGAGGAAGCATTGAAGGAAGTACAGGCAATAGACCCCACAGCCGGCGAGATGAAAGGCTCAAAAGGGCACTCTGCATGCAGCGATACGGAGTGGCTTGTGATAGGCAGCACAAGACAGAAAAACTTTAAAGATGTAATAAAAAAGCTTGCTGAATTGAAATATATAAGGAAGATAACAGAAACGTTTTGGGAGTAGTGTAGAGAGTGTAAACAGATTTGGAATTTAAATCAACAAGAATATTATTGTAGCAGGCGTGGCTTGCCCGCCTGATGTTAAGTGACACAAAATCAAATTACCGGCACCGTCAAAGCCATGATGTTTATGCGATAATAATGGGTGGCAAGTTATATCACCTGCGAAAAAAACTTTAATAGGTATTTTAGAAATGCCATACAAAAAATATAAGTCGTTAAGATTAAAGGACTATGATTATAGTCTACCAGGCACATATTTTGTAGCGATATGCGCAAAGGACAGAAAATGTATCTTTGGAAGCATAGAAAAAAAATATGATTTTGAATGATGCCAGCAAAATTGCGATGAATGAAATTAAGGAGATACCGGAACATTATGAAAACATAGACATTGGAGAAAATGTTGTTATGCCAAACCATGTTCATATTGTTATATATATTCATGATCAAAGTGGCGTCAGGCAAGCCATGACGCCTACAGCGCAAGGAGGAGTGTACAATATGCAGCCTTGTCGCCTGCAGGATATTGTTGGTTCATACAAATCAGGGGTTACCCGAAAGGTCAGAAAAATTAAAAGATTAGAAAACTTTAACTGGCAGCGATATTATTTTGACCACATTGTGAGAAGCGAAAGAGGACTGGAAAATATTTCTGATTATATAAGAATGAATCCCGCTAAATGGTGTGAAGACATTGAAAACGAGTTATATTTTTCAGGATTAAATAGTTCACAAAGAGATAAACGAGCAGGGAATATTTATAAAAAACTTTTAACAATATAATATTATGTTAACAGCCGCAACAAAGTATTATTTAGTAAACGTTATAACTAAGCCGGAAGTTGCCGAACACCTGATACCCAACATTAAAAAATTCGAAATAGTGTATTTCGTAAAACAGGAATTCAAAGGCGGCAGTCCGACAGATGCTGAAGAAAAGGATGTAGTGAAAGTGCAGGTGCTCTGCAGCCACGGGAAGCTTGGCGAAATAATGAATTACGTTAAGGAATATTACGTGAAAGGCTATAGGGCAGTATGTTATTACGAAGAGGTCTATGTTCCGATGTAAGGCTTTGGGTAAATAATCTTACTCAAGTTGAAAGTATTGCTCTCGAATCCTTTTTTGTTTTAATCACGAATTTTTAACTTGTTGCTTAACAATATGAAAACTTATGGTTTTAACTATATCTATTCAGGGCGAAAGCAGCGGAGCGATATTTTCTTTCGTAAGTTTTACTTCAATGGGTCCGAACACGTATGCCGCAATTTCATAGGGATTGTAATAGAACGTTATGCTTCCATCCGCACCAGCAATGAAATTATAATTGAATTCGATCTTATTTTCAAACAACTCGCCTTTGCTCTGCAGGTTGTCACCAGGCTTTAAGTTTTTCATTTTGCGGTAAGCCGCATCAATAAGTTCGTTTAGTTTCTTTTCAAACCCTACTGCAAAAATATTACCCAGAGAAATTGAATCACCGGTTTCTTTGCTGATATTTACAAATGCAGTAAATGTATTTGGGTGAGCGCCTCCAAGATATGACGAATTCTGGGAAGCAAGAGTAATTATCTTTGGTGTTTCACTTTCAATCTTTAGCGAATACTCCATATACCAAAACTGAGCAGATTCGGGAAATTCCTTTCTGAATGAAACATACTGCGCCATGAAGGTATCGGCAGAAATCTGCATGGACGAAAACGTTGTATCACCGAATGATATGCCGCCGTTAACCTCATTTAGGATAATCTTATTAAGCTTATCTTTATTTTTCCCTGAAACGGCTTCCAGATAATCGACCTTGAAATACGTGCATGTATCGTTGGGATTGCAGTTATTGTATGATTTCATGAAAGACTTATCCGAAAATTTAAGCGCTGCCTCATCTGTTGTTTTGCTCTCTGTAGTTTTTTGATCTGTACCGGTTTTTGTGCTGTCGTTTTTCTTGCCGCATGACGTAAGTAAAAAAACAGCGAGGAAAATAATAAATATTGGTTTCATATATAGCAGAATTTTAATTAGATGTTTTACAAATATAACGAAAATATCAGAAACAGCCGTTAACAGTGGTTTATATATCCCCGCATTCGCGCGAAGGAATTTGGGAAGAAGGAATGATAAATCCCCATCGGAGATCAACGGCAGAGATTGCAATTGTTGAATTGAGCTTTAACCGCTTGCACAAATAAACTCCCCCTTTACAAGGGGGAAATTAAAATTAAAAACTAACCCCACCCCAGCTCTCCCCAAAGGGGCGAGAGTCCGTTTATTGTTATACTACATTTAGTTTTAATTCCGCATATGCGGCAGAGCATACCCAAAGCTTACCGCAGCCGGATCTTTTCAGAGCCAAGGCGCATTCAAGTATCGTTGCGCCCGTTGTGATGACATCATCAACAAGTATTATGTTTTTCCCTTTGATAGTTGATTTATGTTTTGGGTTTACCTCAAACGCACCCCGTACATTATCCTTTCTATCGGATTTATTAAGCTTTGTTTGTGTGCCGGTGAACCTTGTGCGAATTACAGCATCATTTATAACCTGTGCATTTAGAATATTCGAAATTCCCTTTGCGATAAATTCACTTTGGTTGTAAGTTCTATCGCGTAACTTAGCTTTATGAAGTGGTACAGGTATTATCATATTAAAAGATTCTCTGCTTTTTGCCTGAATAATCCTGCCAAGTTCTTCGCCTAAGATTATTCCAACACTCTTCATTTTCTGGTATTTCAATGAATGGAATAGGGTTTGAATTGGCGCACCCTCTCTGAACCAGAAGGCGCTAAGGGAATTATCAATTGTTCCATCTGCAATTTTTTCTGCTTGCCAGGGGTGGTTATCGTTATAATGCTCAAGCACAGAAAAGCACTCAGAGCAGAGGTATTTATCACCAGCCCCAATGGCTTTTTGGCACGAAATGCAGGAATTGGGCAGAACGAAATTTAGTATGCCGTTATAAAGTTTTTGAAACATAAAAATTTTTTAAGATTAAAAAGAGCACTTCCCAAAGGTCTTCAACGCGACCAATCTTCTACTTATGCTACTCCATAAGTTAATGCTTTGGGAGTCAGGAAATCTTCGGCAAACAGGCCGCAAGGATAACAAAACAAAAGATACATTAATTATTGTCCATCGTTTGTAAGATAACTTTTTGAATTTTAAATTCAAAGTAAAAATTATAAATTCTTTCTTAGGCAAAAAGCACACAATATAGCTTCCAAATGGCTAAAAAATGGCAAAATCATCATCCATAAGAACCAAAAGCATAACAGAATACGATAATTGTATAAGGCTTGAAGCAAAATGTTTGCTTTGTGGTGTGGATGAAGCCGGGCGGGGACCTATTGCGGGACCAGTTGTAGCGGCTGCGGCAATATTCAGCGATGATGTTTATATAGAAGGTGTGTTTGACTCCAAACAAGTTACCAAAAAGCGCAGGATAGAATTGTATGACGAAATAACAAGCCAGGCGATATGCTGGGGAGTTGGAATAATTGACAGCAGACTAATTGATGAGGTTAATATTCTGAATGCAACCAAAGAAGCGATGAACATAGCAATCAGCAGGCTCAAAGAAACTCCAGGTGTTATTATAGCAGATGGGAATTTTTATGCTCAGCATCCTTCGGATTTTAATCCAATAGCCGAAGTAAGAAACGTAATTAAGGCAGACGAGAAAAGTTTTTCGGTTGCAGCAGCATCTATCATAGCAAAAGTAACAAGAGATAGAATTATGTGTCAATATGAACAAACGTATCCAAACTTTTCATTCTCCCACCACAAAGGTTACGGCACGCAAGCTCATGTTGAAGAAATACTTGAGTTCGGCTACACGGCTATACACAGGAGATCGTTTAAGCTAAAGGCGGTGCAGGGAGTTTTGTTTTGAGCCTTGGCAAAGATGGTGAAGCAATTGCGAAGAGATATTTTGAATCATTGGGATATGAATTTGTTGCCGAAAATTACAGGTATAACCGCGCTGAAACGGACCTGATATTTAAAGATGAGACCAAAAAGCTGATAGTTTTCATAGAAGTGAAGACAAGGCGAAGCAAAACTTTTGGTGAGCCGGAAGATTCCGTGACCGAAAAGAAAATGGAGCAGATCATCAAATCAGCCGAAGGCTTTTTGATGAAGCATCCAGAGTATGAGGATTTTGAAAAGCGGTTTGATGTTGCGGCGATAATGATAGTGGGCGGCAAGGAAGAGATAAATCATATTGAGAATGCTTTCTAAGGCAATAAGCAAAAGTAAAAAGGCAAAAAAGCAGAATTTCAAACGAGAAACGAGAAACGAGAAACGAGAAACGAGAAACGAGAAACGTCAAACGTCAAATGTGAAATATCAAATGTGAAACGTCAAATGTTAAACGTTAAGAACATTAACCACAAAGAACGAAATAGAAGTAAAGAAAAACAAAGTCAATATAAATGTTAGATAGAATAAATCTGAAAAATATACTTGTGCTGGATATTGAAACAGTGCCGCAGTATGCATCATATGACGAGCTGCCTGATGTGTGGAAAGAGCTTTGGAAAAAGAAGATGCAGCGCGATATCAAAGAAGGATTGACTCCCGACGGACTTTACCAGAGAGCGGGAATTTATTCTGAGTTCGGAAAGATAATCTGCATTTGCGCGGGATATTTTTTTGAGAGCTCCGGCGGAGTGCAGTTCAAAGTAAAAGCATTCTACGGTGATGATGAAAAAAAGCTGCTTGCCGATTTTTCAGATACACTTAACAAAAGCTTCGGCACGGATGAACATTTACTATGCGGGCACAACAGCAAAGAGTTTGACTTTCCGTACATAGCGCGCAGGTGCTTAATAAACGGACTGCCAATCCCATACCTGTTAGATAATGCCGGCAAAAAACCGTGGGAAGTTCAGTTAATAGACACAATGGATATGTGGAAGTTCGGCGATTATAAAAGCTTTACTTCGCTAAACCTTTTAGCGGCCGTTTTGGGGATAAGCTCTCCCAAAGATGATATTGACGGCAGCCAGGTATGGAGCACGTACTGGATAGATAAAGATCTTGAGCGCATAAAAACATACTGCATGAAGGATGTTGTAACCACAGCGCAGCTTTTGCTGAAGTTCAAAGGTATGGAACTGCTTAAACCCGAAAATGTAAGTTTTACAAATTAAATATTACTAAAAATGGATTATAAACAAAGAATAGAAAGCAATTATAATGTAATGCTGGGGAAACCAGTTATTAAAGGAACCCGGATAACTGTAGAACTTATTCTTAAAAAACTAGCGGGCGGATTTTCTATCGAAGACATTCTTGGATCTTATGACCAGCTTGAAAAAAACGATATTTATGCCGCTATAGAGTATGCAGCATGCGTTATAGCTGATGAAGAAACGATCGAACCGGCAAAGTGATAATAGCCGATGAAAATATAGATTTTAAGCTTATAAGAAAACCCTGGTTACTGGATTTTGAAGTTTTATCTATAAAAGAAAAACATAAAGGTATCAGCGATTTTGAAATTATCCAGATCGCAAAAGAAACAAATGGGATATTAGTTACAGAAGACAGCGACTTTGGAGAATGGATTTTTGCCCATAATATTAATGGATTTTCGGTGATTTTCCTTCGTTATCACAATGTAGAGGAATATAACGAAATAGAGACCCACTTAATAAATGTTGTACGATCAACAGTAGAGAAGAAACAGAACAGGTTTATTACAATAACAAAAAATAAAATAAGAACAAGAATAATTTAGGAGCTGAAAATGTTCGATTTGGATTTAGTTAAAAAGGTTTACGCTGGATTTAAAGGTAAGGTTGATTCTGCAAAAAAAGTTTTAAACAGACCTATGACATATGCGGAGAAAATTCTGTACGCACATTTATGGAAAGAAACATCAACGCCTTACACAGGCGGCAGGGATTTTGTTGAGTTCGCACCTGATAGGGTCGCGATGCAGGATGCAACAGCGCAGATGGCTTTATTACAGTTTATGTCAGCGGGAATTCCAAAAGTTGCGGTTCCATCAACGGTACATTGCGATCATTTAATTCAGGCTGAAGTTGGCTCGGTTAAAGACCTGCTTAGAGCTGAAGATGAAAACAAAGAGGTATATGACTTCCTTGCAAGCGTATCAAATAAATACGGAATTGGATTCTGGAAACCCGGAGCGGGAATTATTCACCAGGTTGTATTGGAAAATTATGCATTTCCGGGCGGAATGATGATAGGGACTGACTCACACACGCCAAATGCGGGCGGACTTGGAATGATAGCAATAGGCGTAGGCGGCGCTGATGCAGTTGATGTTATGGCAGGTATGCCGTGGGAGCTGAAATTTCCCAAACTAATTGGAGTAAAGCTAACCGGAAAATTGAGCGGGTGGACTTCACCAAAAGATGTTATATTAAAAGTTGCCGGAGTGTTAACAGTTAAAGGCGGCACCGGAGCTATAGTTGAATACTTTGGCGAAGGCGCAGGATCAATTTCATGCACAGGCAAAGGAACAATTTGCAACATGGGCGCTGAAATTGGAGCGACAACATCACTCTTTGCATACGATAAAAAGATGTATGAATACCTTGCTGCAACGGAAAGAGAAGAGATTGGAAAGCTTGCAAACGAGATCAGCGATTATTTAAAGCCTGACGAAGGCAGTGAAAAATATTATGATGAGGTAATAGATATAAACTTAAGCGAGCTTGAGCCTCACGTTAACGGTCCGTTTACACCCGACCTTGCTTGGCCAATATCAAAATTTAAACAGGCGGTAATTGATAACGGCTATCCCGAAGAGCTTAAAGTTGCGTTAATTGGAAGCTGTACAAACTCATCTTATGAAGATATGGAGCGCTCAGCATCTGTTGCCAAACAGGCAATTGATATGGGGCTTAAGGTGAGGTCTGAATTTACAATAACTCAGGGCTCTGAGCAGATACGCACAACAATAGAGCGCGACGGGCAACTTGAGATATTTGAAAAAGCTGGGGGACTTGTACTTGCAAACGCATGTGGTCCATGCATAGGACAGTGGAACAGGCACGACGTTAAAGAAGGCGAGAAGAACTCTATAATAACATCATACAACAGGAATTTTTCGAAGCGCAATGACGGCAATCCCGCAACAAATGCTTTTGTTGCATCGCCTGAGATTGTTACAGCGCTTGCATTTGCAGGAACGCTTACTTTTAACCCATTAACAGATACATTAAAGAACGCAAAGGGTGAAGATGTTAAGCTTGCCGAGCCAAAGGGTGATGAGCTTCCGAAGAAAGGATTTTTGAAGGGTAAGAATGGCTATGACGCACCGGCAAAAGACGGCTCTAATGTAAGCGTTGAAATTGACCCTAACAGCAAGCGGCTGCAGAGACTCTTCCCGTTCGTACATCCAAATTACGAAAAGGATTTTAAGAATATGCATTTGCTTCTTAAGGCAAAGGGTAAGTGTACAACAGACCATATTTCAATGGCGGGTCCCTGGCTTAAGTTCCGCGGACATATTGATAATATTTCTAACAACATGTTCATAGGCGCGCTTAACTGGTTCAACGATAAAACAAACCATGTTAAGAATTTGCTCACAGGGAATTATGACGAAGTACCGAATGTCGCAAGAGAGTATAAAGCAAAGGGGATTTCCTGGGTTGTAGTTGGCGAAGAAAACTACGGTGAGGGTTCTTCGCGTGAACATGCCGCAATGGAACCGCGTCACTTAGGCGGTAAGGCTATTATTGTGAAATCATTCGCTCGGATACATGAGACCAATTTAAAGAAACAGGGAATGCTGCCTTTGACGTTTGCAGAACCTGCAGATTATGATAAGATAAGAGAAGATGATATGATCAGCCTTGATGTAAAAGATATTTCGCCGGGCAAGCAGGTTAAGATGACACTTAAACACTCCGACGGCACAACAGAAGAATTTATGCTAAATCAAACAATGAACCAGCAGCAAATTGAATGGTTCAAAGTTGGCAGCGCGCTGAATTTAATGGCAAAGAAATCGACTGATTAACTATGATGGGAAGAAATTATAAATTTTATATAATTAAATCTGGGGATAAAACACTTAAGGTCTGAGAAGAATTAAATATATTCGGCGAGATAACAAGAAAAGATGTATGGGAATTTAAACATCTGAACATTGAAACTAAAGACCACACAAAAACTATTTCTGTAATATTCGGGATTGGGAGAGAGGGTAAAGAATCATTGTTAGCTGGGCTTGATGTTCTTAATATTGACCTAGAAACGCAAAATCATTTCGAAACTAGTGGATATGATGTAATAAAAGATTATCAGGTTGAGGGCGTTGCTGCAATTCGGCCAAAGAAAATAGAAGCTTTTACAAAACTGCAAATTAATCCAATTAAGATAGAAGGATTGTGGTCCGAAGGTTATTCACTAGATTTACATACTCTTCATAGCAAACCCATAGAACAGGATGAGCGTGGAGTGGTATTAAAGTGGGAAACAGAGCATACACCACTTGGTAATGAATTATATAGGTTTAAATACTGGAAAGAAAAGTATCGAGTTGACTTGATAGCCAAAACTGCATTTGCATTTCTATTCAATAAATTGTCTGAATGGAAAATTGATATTATTGTACCAGTACCACCATCGGCGAGTAAAAGGCAATTTCAACCAGTATATGAATTATCTAAAGAAATTGGAAAACTGCTGAAATTACCAGTTGATTTTAAAAGTCTTCAAAAAACAAAACAAACGAATGAACTAAAAAGCGAGAACGATACTGTAACACGAAATGAAATCCTTAGAGATGCTTTCAAAATAGAAAAAAACATCTACAAACAGAAGAATATCTTATTATTAGACGATTTGTATAGATCAGGCGAAACAATAAATGCGATTTCACAAGTTTTATTAAAAGAAGGTTCCGTAAATAAATTATACGTGCTCACAATAACAAAAACTAGAACAAAAAGATAAAATGTCATCCGAATATTATTGGTATAAGTTATTTAATTTGAAGGGAATTGGCAATAAATCATTGCATTTGATGTACAATATTTTCAATCAATATGGTTTGACAATTAAAGATATTTTCCAACTGAAGGAAAGTGAATTCACTAAATATTTTAATATACAAGAAAAACTCAAAATTAAATATATTGACTTAGTTGAGATTGATGAAGTTAATATATTGAATCAATACAATAAGCTAAAAGAAAATAATATAGATATTGTAAGCCTAGAAAATAAAAAATACCCCCCACATGTTCGTTTGATTTTAAAAGAGGATTCACCTGCAATTTTATTTGTCAAAGGTTGCATACAATTACTAAACTCTCCCAGTATTTCAATAGTCGGATCGAGAAACTTAGAGGAGAATATAATTATGGAATTAGTGGGTGGAATTTCATATAGCTTAGCCCAGAATGGATGGAATATAGTTTCTGGATATGCAAAAGGAGTAGACACAAAAGCTCATTTGAGCGCAATAGAAAGCAAAGGAACCACAAGTATCGTATTGAGTTACGGTTTATCTAATCTTGTAGTTAAAAGAGAATTTAATGATTTAAACTGGAGACCAAATACACTTTTCGTTTCTCAATTTGCACCATATGAGAAATTCTCTGGTTACAACGCAATGAAAAGGAATAAATTGGTTTGTGCGTTATCTAGGGCAGTTGTGGTCATTTCCTCTGGTCCAGAAAAAGACAACGAAGGAAAAATGAGCGGCACCTTTGATGCGGGTAAGACTGCTTTGAAGTATGGAATTCCGCTTTTTGTTTTATCCCCCAAAGTATTTGACAAACCGATGATAGGTAATCAAGAATTGATTAAACTTGGAGGTATTGAAATAAAAAACGAAGATGACTTAATATCAAAATTAATTGAAAAAACAGATAATGCCGATAATGAAATTATGAATCAATTAAACGAGTCAAACGAACAAAAAAACAACATTTTAAAAAATGGATTTTTCCAAACAAACCTATTTGATTCTCAAAAATAATTTGTTTTAACATTAACTTAACAACTCAAGTTGACCGCCTCCGATACAGAAACCGTTAAAACTTCTCTTTTTATCATTCCCCCCTATCAGGGGGAACACAAGGGGGTCATAGCTTAAATTAAACTTATTATTACTCCAGTTGATAGTTTGAGTTCTTTATGTCATTGTTTAATAATGATTTAAAATTTGTAAATGGAACATCCAGATTAGAGTAATTTATGCTCGAAACAGCGTTTCGAGTTACAAGCGTTCAACTTGAGTTAATTAAAGAAGTATATAGGTTAACAAAAAAACTACCTAAAGAAGAAATGTATGTGCTTACCTCTCAGCTTAGAAGAGCATCTGTTTCAGTAGCATCTAATATTGCCGAAGGTGCATCACGAAAATCTATCCCAGAAAGAAGAAGATTCTATCAAATTTCAAGATCTTCTTCTGTCGAAATAGATACCCAGATCGAGATCTGTAAGTTATTAGAATATTTCAAAGTAAATGAATTAAGCGAAATAGATTCAGAATTGAACAATGTATTTGCTCTGTTAACCGCAATGATAAATAATACTAAATGAACATTTTTTGATTTTTATAACATTTTTGCCTTTTTACTTTTGCCTTTTTATAAACTGAATAACTTTTGCCTTTTTAGAAATTAAATTACTATTGCTTTTTTATAAATAATTCATAAATCATTTGATGCAGCATAAAGGACTTACACAACAGGAAGTATCCGAAAGAATATCCAAAGGTCAACAGAATAAATCTTCTGTAACCAAGACCAAAAAAGTTCGCGTAATCATTCGTGAAAATGTATTTTCTGTTTTTAATCTGGTTATAACGTCGGTAATACTTTTCCTGTTATTTTTTTACATAAAGTCAGGTGACACAAGATTGTTATACGATACAATCGGGACTACTTTAGTTATTTCGCTTAATACCTTTATAGCAGTTTACCAGGAAATACGCGCTAAACGCGCACTTGATAAAGTGAGCCTACTGCTTAAGCATGAAGTTAAAGTAATTAGGGGTGGCACAGAAATAAATATAGACCAGCAGGATATTGTTGTTGATGATATTATCGTGCTTGAGCGCGGCGACCAGGTTGCTGTTGATGGAAGAGTAATGGAATCGAACAAACTCGAAATTGATGAATCACTCCTAACGGGTGAATCACTGCCCATACTTAAAAAGATCAGTGATGAAGTATTATCCGGCAGCTTTTGTCTTTCCGGCAACGGTTATTATAAAGCAGAAAAAGTTGGTGATAACAGCTATGCCAATGAAATTACAAAGACTGCGAAGAAATTCAAGTTGAATCTATCACCCCTGCAGGTTAAGCTTAATTTTATTGTCAAAGTACTGTTTTCAACTGCGATATTTCTTGTGATACTTGAAATTATCCGCAATCCAAACGGATTTTCTGATCTTGATTTCATCAGAAGAATCTCTACTATAATGCTCTCACTAATTCCGCAGGGACTTGTCTTAATGTCATCAGTAACATTCGCGCTTGGCATTTACAGGATAAGTAAAATTGGCGCAATTATTCAAAAGCTTAATGCTATTGAATCTTTTGCCAACGTAAAAATAGTTTGCACAGATAAAACAGGCACTCTTACCCAGAATAAACTTGCAGTAAACTGTATTACTCCATTAAACGATAAATTCACAATTGCACAGATCGAAGAGCTTCTTGGCACTTATGCAAAGTTATCTTCTGATAAGAATGCAACACTCAGAACTCTTGAAGTATATAAACCGGCCCAAAACGCATCGGTTGTTGAAGAAATTCCGTTCAACTCGGAAAATAAAATGAGCCTGCTTCAAATAACAATTAATCCCGCAGAGCGGTATTTCGTCTCGTCGCAGCCGAGCCTCAACAATGAACTGCAGGAGCAGTCAGGGCAATTAACAGTAATTTTCGGCGGGTATGATATTCTGAATGAGCATTCAACCAGAAAAGATGATGCTGAAAAGATATTCAATAAAGATGGATTAAAAATTTACAGGAATTTGTTGTTCGGCTTGGAAACCTCAGGCAGGTCATTAAAAGAGATTGAAGAATCATTAAATTCGGTTAAAATTGAGCCTATTTGTATTGTCTCTATAACCGACCAGGTCAGAGATGATGTAATGGATGCAATAAACCTTTTCCATAAAAATAATATAGAAATCAAGATACTATCGGGTGATAATGCTTATGCAATACAGGCTGTTGCAAAGGAAATTGGCTGGAATATAAATGATGATGAGCTTATTTCTGGAAGTGAAATTGAAAATGTGAGTGATAGTGATTTCTTTAATGTAATAATGAGCAAAAAGATATTTGCCAGGCTAAAGCCTGAGCATAAACTCCGCATAATTAAAACGCTGCGTAAAGAAAAGATATATACAGCAATGATAGGTGATGGCGTAAATGACCTGCCGGCTATAAAGGAATCAGATATGGGAATTGCAATGGAAGAAGGCAGTCAGATTACCAAAGAAGTTGCAGATATTGTGCTCCTTAAAAATAAATTCGCTCTCCTCCCGCAAATTTTTGATGAAGGCAATAAAATAGTAAATACAGTAAGCTCTGTAGCAAAACTATTTCTTACAAAAAACTTTATGGTTATTTACTTTACCATTCTTTCAATGTTCTTTGCTTTTGAATTCCCATTAACACCGAGAAGAGTAGCATTAATAAATATATTCTCAATCGGACTTCCCTCTTTCATTATAGCATTGCGTAATTCAAATGTAAGCAAGCTTACGAATTTCTCAAAAGAGCTATTTAGTTTTGTATTAATATCAGCAGGAATACTTGTAGGAGCAGCATATATTGGACAATTCTATACTGAAAAACATTCCGGATTCACTGCTGAAGATATTCAAATGGTAATGCTATCTATAATGATATTTATCACTTCAGTTAATTTTCTTGCAGTTGTAGCTCATAAAAACGAAAAGAATATGAAACTGTATGTTCTTTATGCAATTGGGTTGGTAACACTATATTCATTTTTAAGCCTCACTAGGTCACAATTTATACTCGTTCATTGGATAAAAACTTTCTATGAAATATCATTTTTAGATCATAAATATATTGCTATGACCGCTGTTATTGCAATTATCAGCGGTGCTGTTTTATTTATCCTTCAGTTTATAAGAAGTAAATTCGTAAACCCGCACACAAATTGAAGTTAAAACTTCACATACAAATACTTATCGGGCTGGTACTAGGTATCGGCTTTGGCGCTTTATTCAGCATCAATCACCATCATATCACAATACAGCATTCAGGTGGTATTGCTGAGGTAAACAACTGGACTGAATTAAAATTTGTAAAAAGTGATTCAACTTTAAGAACTTTCGGTAAGGATTCGCAAATTGGAATTATTAAATATTATGAATCTCTTAAAAAAGATAACAAGCTTGCAGGTGTTAAGGTTGTAGTTAAAGTCCCCAATTCAAACGAATCACCTGTTTATGAAAGTATTAGCTCAGTAACACGCGAGAGCTCAATTGGCGTTGATATTAAACCCATTGGAGAAATATTTATTCGTCTGTTGAATATGATAGCCGTTCCACTTGTCCTTGCATCTCTCATAGTTGGTGCCGCTTCACTTCATGATATTAAGCATATTGCTAAACTTGGCGGAAAGATGCTGATCCTTTTCTTATTTACTGCTGCCTTTTCAGTGGCATTGGGTCAGTTGCTTGCAGTTACTATTCAACCGGGTACCCGAATATCGCCCGAAGCAAAAACTCAATTAATTGAAGCATATAAAGATGAAATAAAAACAACGCAGCAGCAGGATGTTAAAGTTGACATGGTCGATTTCCTTGTAAACATTGTTCCTAAAAACCCGTTTAAAGGTCTGGTAGAAGGTGATTTCCTTCAAATAGTATTTTTTGCAATATTAACTGGCCTGGTGTTATGTTACATTCCCAAAGAAAGAGCAAAACCTGTAATAAACTTCTTTGAAGGAATAACACAAGCGATGATAAAGATGGTTGAAAAGGTGATACTGCTTGCGCCTATTGCTGTGTTTGCACTTATATCCTCGACTGTCGCTGAATTCGGATTTGAAATCCTTGGCACACTCTTTTGGTATGCAATCACTGCTATACTTGCAATGATAATTGTAACATTCATTTTATACCCTTCGCTGGTTAGAATATTTACAAAAATATCTCCAATAGATTTCTTCCTCGCGCAAAAGCACGTTCTAGCTGTTGCATTCACAACTAGCTCATCATCGGCAACATTGCCTGTAACAATTGATGTAACCGAAAACAGGCTGGGCGTGCCTAATAAAATAGCCAGCTTTGTTCTGCCGATAGGCACCACAATAAACAAAGATGGCACCGCATTATATCAGGCTATTGCGGCTATTTTCATTGCGCAGGTATATGGATTTGACCTTAGCTTAACCCAGCAATTATCGATCTTCATCACATGTATAATTACGGGTGCAGCAACCGCGCCAGTTGCTGGAGCAGGACTCATTATGCTTGTTGTCGTTCTAAAAGCTGTTGGATTGCCTGTAGAAGGAATTGCATTAATAATTGGAGTTGATAGAATTCTGAATATGTGCCGCTCAACAACAAATGTTGTTGGTGATACTATGGCAAGTGTAGTGCTTGCCAAAAGTGAAGGCGTGCTTGGCCAAATTAAAACAAAGGAATAAAACTTATATTACATTTTATTAATTAAAATTTATTATTAAATTTTAACATGTCTATAATAATCGAAATAGAAGGCAATATTTTTGAAAGCAAATGTCAAACAATTGTTAATACAGTTAATTGTGAAGGTGTTATGGGTAAAGGAATAGCGCTTGAGTTTAAAAATCGATATCCTGATATGTTTAAAAGTTATCACAAATTATGTATTCAAAACTTAATTAAACCTGGAATACTTCAGTTGTATTCAAAATCATCACCCTGGATTCTTAATTTCCCAACCAAATTACATTGGAGGTTGCCTTCTAAATTAGAGTATATTGAGCTTGGATTAAAGAAATTTGCTTCTGAGTATAATCTTAAAAATATTAATTCAATTGCATTTCCGAAACTTGGGACTATGAACGGTGGTTTAGATTGGGTTGAGGTTAAGAGTTTGATGTATAGATATTTACAACCATTAGATAATTTAAAAGTTGAAATATATCATCATAAAGTAGATTCACATGATATTTTATACAATCAATTTGTTAATCTTGTTCTTAATTACGATGTGGCTGACATTAAAAAATATATTGGTCTTACTCAAAAACAATCTGGTATTGTATACGAAATAATACATAATGGTGTTAAAAACTTTAATCAATTAGAAAAAGCTAACGGTCTAGGTAAAAAATCTATTGAGAAAATAAAAATCTTTACAGCATCGCATCAGAATAATCAAAGTTTTACAAATAATAAACAACTTAAGATTCCTTTCTAAAGATACTATATATCAAGAGAGTTACTTTTAAACATTATTAAAAAGCATAATATTCATGGCTTATATTACTTCTCATTAATAAAAAATTTTGAAAGTATAATTCAATATGGAATTATGCCTAAAAATGTTGTGGAAAAGAAAGGGATACAATATGATAAGTTCGCGAATCAGGAAGTGCAGAAAAAGAGACACTGGAAAGCATTTTCATTATCAAACATTAAATCAGAACAACTTCAAGGAAGATACTATATTCATTCTTTAGTACCGTTATATTTTACCCCTAAAACTCCAACTCTTTCTGCGGTTAGAGAAATTCAAAAAAATATATTTTTTGTCCAAATAAATCCTGAAATAATTTGTAGTGAAGAAATTCATTTTTGTTTTACAGATGGTAACGCAGCATCTACCGGAACTAAACATTATACTGATTTAAATGACATGAGTAAATTATCATGGGACATAATTCATGCAACATATTGGAATAAATATGAAGATGGGTCTAGGATTCGTAATTCAGAAGTTTTGATACATCCAGTAGTTTCACAAAAATTTATTAATAAAATAGTTGTTTCCAATGAGGTGAATCTGAATATTATCAATAAAATTCTACAAATGAATAATTTGGAGATTCCATGTGAAATCAACTTAAATTATTTTTTTTAATATTATCTACCACCAATAAATCTTTCTTTAGGTATATATAGCTTATGTCCCATAGGAAAAGTTATTTCGATTCCGTCATTATTCCATATCACACGGGTTCTTTTTATGTATTAAATCCTTAATTCCCGCCTCTGAACTCCGTATCAACTACATCAAACTCTCCAGGATAAGTTATGGGTCCAAAAACTGTTTCAACAGTTGGCTTTACTTTTAGTGTTATTCTTGATGATGAGCCGCTTCTACCGCCTAAAGCCAATGCTAAGTTAATTAGGTCAGTATAACCGTTATTTCTGAAGAATTGCATCAGGTCAAGTGACATACCAACAGGAATATTAGTTGTCTGCCCTACTCCGGGTACAGAAACATTTCCAACATTACCGTTAATTGTTTCATTGTTATCAATAAACAGCCTCCATGCCATATTTTTTATGACAGCAGAAGTATTTTTTGTGCCGCCTGTTCCGTCATTTGGATTTTTAGCAAGTACATTGAGTGTAAACTCAACAGGCAGCCTGCCTGATGTAAATGCCGCAAGCAGGTTAGCAGCATCAATTACGCCTATATTTGATAATGAGGAAAAATTTGAAAGCGGAACGTTGGCTACCTTCATTCCGGAAACTTTATCAAGTTTGAATTGCAGTCGCTGAATGTTTGTAATGGCATCCATTAGACCGGAACAGCCAAAGTTCATAAATGCAAAACAAACAAGTAAACCTGTTAATATTGGTTTATATGCTCGGCAAATGCCCGCCTTTGGCGCGAAAGGAGTCCTTTGGACAAAGCATCCTTTGGATAGTTTTTTCATAAAATAAAATAATTTAGTTAGTTGATTTTGTTAAAATACTAATAAATTTTAAAACCCGAAGAGCAATCCTACATGAATTTGTATTGTTGCTATGGACCTGCTATTACCGATTGGATGTTTGCTGTTAGTTGCGCTGTAATTCGGGTCAGCTGCATCATTCAGATTGGTATAAGCATCATTCCTGTCATTTGAACTCGACAGCCCGTCATAGCTTTTGCCAAACAGGTTTATCAGGTTATATCTCAGGCTAAGATCCAGTGTAAACGATTTTCCGAATGCAACTTCAGATCCTATAGAAAATCCTAATCCAGTCCTGGTTGCAGACTTTATGCTTTTTTCTCCGGAGGATACTTCTGAAGTTCCCTGAAAATTATATGTACCGCTTATAGTGCTGAATAACACATCTATACCTGCATAAGGTTTTACAGGGCTTGCAGGAATACCAAACATAAATTCAGTACCCAAAGTGAACATGAACAGGTTATTTTTAATTTCTAATGTACTGTTTGGCTTGGTTGGATCTGCATTTCCGCTGTTATCAAGCGTTGAATAACTTAAAGATACTCTGCCATTAAGCGGACCCAGTTTAACTTTTCCCATTAAACCATAATTCAGTGCAGAGCGCATTCCATATTTTGTACCTGCATAAAAATCTTTTGCGTCTCCGCTGTAATCAACTGTTGGTGAAGTTAAACCTAAAAACGGACCAACCCTGATACTTATCTGAGAATATGATGTATTGATACAAAAACCAGAAACGAGGATTAAAATGATAACTATTTTTTTCATTATTTTCTTATTTTTAAATTCTGTTAATGTAAAGATATAAATATAAATAATGGCATTCAAAATATATTTGAATGCCATTATTTTAAAAATAAATCATAAATTCTTTACCAGGCCGGCCAGAGATTGTTTGCATTATCAAAAGTTGAAGGAAGCAGTTTTGTGCCTGTTCCTCCTGTAACAGAAGTTACATAAATAATCCCACTTCCAAAATACGGGTCGTTTTTAACAACATACGCCAGTTTACCTCCATTAGGAAGCCATGTTGGATATCTCAAATGCTGTGTGCTACTTGTAACAATATCTATCGGATTATTGCTGCCAGGAGGATATACCAACGAAACAATCTGATAAAATCCGCCGCTCCCCTTATCAGATTCAAATATTATTCTATCGCATGCAGGCGCCCAAGCTGGATAACCGGACTTACCGGGATTATAAAAAACAGTCCCGCTGCCGCCTGCAATAGGGTCTATCGTATAAACATCATGGTCACTAGAGCTAGTGGAACCTCTGTATTCATAAGCCACACGCCTTACAGAAATCTTTGGAGACCATTTAGGATTAAATTCATCGGGACCTGTTGTATTCATTATCTCTCTTATGTTCGATACAGTAAAAGTATTTCCGCTTCCTGTAACGTCCCCAATATATAAATCACGCGAGTCTGTAGAGTCAAGACTTCCGCCGTTGTTGTTCCACCTGCGGTCAAATATCAAATACTTGCCGTCAGGAGAAAACGAAGGATTGTTATCCCAGTTTCCATTAGAAGAAAACTGTTTCTTTGGATTAGGAGAGAAGGATGAATCAATGCTTCCGTCTGCATTGAAGAAGTAAGCAAAAATTTCTTCGTTGTTGGATTGAACAGATGAGAACACCATCACTCTTCCGTCTGGCGACCAGTTGGATTGTTTGTTTTGTTCTCTGCTTGTGAGAGACGCTGTCAGGTTATAAGGATTAGTAGGATATACCAAACCGGTTGTAACAAGATTACCGTTTACATCAACCTGTGCGAGGAATATATCATAACGGGTTGCGTTATCTCTATTGGAAGTGAACGCTATAAATTTACCAGTCCTTGTTAAATCTGAAACGTTGCCTGGTGGAGGAGGAGCTATAGGATCCTCACCACAGGAAGTAAATATTAGTGACGTAAATAATATTAGAATTAACAATGATGTTAATTCATTGAATAGTTTAAATTTTGTATTCATGTTTTTTTTGTTTAATTATTAAATGTTTGTATATATTGCTTATTTGTATATATTGCTTACAAGTAATGTAACAATTAAAGCATTAATTAAATTCCTTTATTTACAATAATTTACAATTTAAAATCAACTCCAAGTTCAAGAGTATTAAAATCATTATTACCTAAACCAACTCTAACAGAACCCGCAACGTTTGGACTGAAGAAGTACCGCATTCCTAACTGACCCCAAAGCCATGCCCCGCTTTTATATGTTACATCGGTTATATAAACCCCTCTTTTATTTACATCAATATAAGTGTTGTTTACATAATTATAGCCAAGTACAAGTCCTACAAATGGAACAAATTTACCAGCACCTATCTGATTGAAATTATAGTTTGATTGCGCACCAAATGAAGTAAATGAGTACTTCCTTGAATCACCATTGCCGTAATTAAAAGTATAAGAATAGTACCTGAATATTCCGCCAAGGCTGATTGTACCAATACCCGCTTGTGTTAACTGTGATTCAAAATTAACACCAAACATTGGGACCTCACCTTTTGCCCAAAAACCTATTGAGCCTCCGAGTAAATTATCTTTTTCTTTTAATTGACTGTTTGCGAGGCTGCTAAAAACAAACATCAGAAAAATGAACATCACAAATTTTTTCATGTAATTAATCTCCTTTGATAATAATAGTTTTTATTGATTATTGTTTCCCTCAAATACCAATGACTATTCTAAATCTAATTTAATCAAAATTATTTTAGATATCAATAGCTGAATCTAATAACATATGGTTAGAGTAAAGTAACATATTAGTAGTTTAAAACACTAAACCAAAA
>JAYTUN010000112.1:0-6213 GCA_043744495.1 Ignavibacteria bacterium | reverse complement strand
TGTCCAGCCAGCACAAATAACTCTTCCATTCTTGCCTGGATAATTCTTGCAATAATACTCTTTTCAATTTTTAGCGGCTTTCTTCCTTTAATACCCTGTATAGTAATTATATCATCATTAATAATTTCGCTAACCATTGCATAGCCATATTCCTTTTTCACTCTTTCAGCTTCTTTTTCGTCTATACCAAGTGTTTCAGAAATATCATTTGTTACCTGGCTGCCTGCAATTCCAATTCCGGCTGTATGCTTTATTACACCTTTTTTAAATACAGCTATATCCGTAGTTCCGCCGCCAATATCTATCATAGCAACACCAACCTTCTTTTCTGAATCATTAAGCACTGCATAAGATGATGCAAGTGGCTCAAGAACTATATCATCAATATCAACTCCGCAGCTTTGCACACAGTTTGATAGATCATCTATCTGCGATACAAGTCCGGTTAAGATATTTACTTTTGCTTCCATCCTTAAGCCGAACATTCCAATAGGAAGGTCAAATATTCCATCTTTACTGTCAATAATAAATTCCTGCGGAATAACATCTATAATCTTTTCATCTTTGCTTAACTTTAAGCTCTTTGCGCTTTCGTATAATCTTTCAATATCATCTTCTGTAATTATTCTATCCGGATGCGATATTGCAACTATTCCTTCTGACTGTATGCACCTGATATGCGGACCCGCAATACCAACTGTAACAGATTTAATATCGTAGCCTGAGCGTTCTTCAGCTTCCTTCACCGATGCCTTGATCGATTCAAGCGTTTTTCCGGGATTTACAACCATTCCTCTGGATAGCCCGGTTGATGCAGATTTACCAACACCAAGTATGTTAAGCCTGCCGTCATCTCTAACCTGTGCAACAATTGTACATATCTTCGTAGTACCTACATCTAAACCAACTATTATATTTTCTTCAGATTTTTTCTTAGCCATTTTATTGGTTAATTTTTCAGTTTATTCAAACTTAATATTTTATTAAGGTTGATATTTTATTCAACCGGTAAATTATTATTCTTAACAATTATCATATCGTTGTATCTCATATCAATGTATTTGAATGAATTTGCTGTTCTGTAAACTCTAACCTGTTTTAAAAATCCATTCAACTGGAGTAAGTTCTTATCAATTGCTCTTCTTAGTGATGTGTTATTAATATCTTTAATAAAACCGGCATCAGGTCTGTCTTTTCTAGTAAGTGATGAATAATCTATAAAATATACCGGCGTTGCATCATCGCTTGTTACCAGAACAATATTATTGCTGTCAGAAAAATTTATTTCTGAAATATAATTGAAAAGGCTTTTATTTATTTTAATAGACTGGCTGATAATATACTGCCCTATCTTTAAAAAATTCAGGTCATTTTTACCGTAAGTTCCTGCGCCAAGCTCTGAAGACAATCCGCTTATTACAGGCAGGTCAATATTCATCTGCTCTTTTTTAAGGTTGTATAATGATAGCTGGTCATCTACAAGAAATATCTCTTTGCCGTTTGATGCTGCTGCAAACGGATTTTTTTCAGCCACTTCAATTTTAATTGTCGTTCCGTCTTTTGTTACGACTACTTTTTTTATATTTGGATGCTTTGCGATCCTTGTTTCTATCATATCAAGTGTTAACGCGTTTGAACATATAATTGAGTCATTCATCCTGGCAAATTCAAAAATCTCGTCTTTCGATAGAGTGATATTGCCCGTCATATTGACATTTCTTATTGTGGATTTATCTTTCCATAACCCTGAGAGTACTATGCTTGAAAATGTGAATATGATAACAACAGTGAATAAAATGGTAATTTTCCAATTCTTCATATTGTTACCTCCTCAAAACCGATAAGTTTTACTTCCATTTCAAGGTCTATACCTTTTTTTTCACGAACTGTGCTCTTTACTATCTTAACCAGCTCAATAACATCATGTGCAGTTGCGTTATCATAGTTCACAATAAAATTAGCATGCTTGGTTGAAACCATTGCCCCGCCGTATTTTGTGCCTTTTAATCCGCATTCATCAATCAATTTCGCTGCTTTATTATCTTTTGGATTTTTGAATATGCATCCAGCATTTGGAATTTCAACAGGCTGTGCCTGGTTTCTGTTAAGTATTAATTCTTTTCTTTTCTGTGAAATTTCTTCCTTGTCTCCTTTTGGAAGTTTGAAAGCTGCATCAAGAATTACAGTATTTTTTAAATTTGAATTTCTATACATGAAACCGCAATCTTCTTTGCTTAATACTTTTAACTTTTCATTTTTAATTACTTTTACTTCTGTAACATGATCTGAGGTTTCACCTCCGTAAGCGCCGGCATTCATAATTAATGCGCCGCCTACAGTCGCAGGTATTCCGGCAAGCATTTCAACTCCCGCATAACTATTCTGAATGCAGTAATCAACAAACTTTGCAATTTTAACACCTGCACCGGCAGTTATCATTTCATTTTCATGTCTCAGGTAATTGAATGAAGTTTCGAGATTTATTACAATTCCTCTTATACCTTCATCACTTATCAGGATATTGCTGCCATTACCCATAACGTAATAAGGAATGCCGTGACTATTGGCGTACTTCACAATGTTTATCAAATCATCTATATCAGAAGGCTCTACAAAATAATCAGCTACGCCGCCTATACGGAAAGTTGTGAAGCGTGCAAGCTGCTCATTTATCGCTAATCTGCCTTTAAATATATTCTGTATTTCTGTTATCGATATCAATTCTAATTTCTTTGTAATAAGTTTACAAAATCGTTGCATAGATTTGTAACATCACCTGCGCCCTGGAATACGATCACATCTCCCTGCTTCATATCATTTTTCAGCCATGCTAAAACATCACTCTTCTCATGTATAAGTTTCATGTTACAATTTCTCTTTAACGCTTCATTTAAGATTAGCTCGCTTGTAATTCCCTCAATTGGATTTTCGCGTGCAGGATAAATATCCATTAAAATGACTTCATCAGAAATTGAAAGAGCCTCCGCAAATTCCCTGTAAAAATCACTTGTTCTGCTGAATAAATGCGGCTGGAATACTGTTATGAGTCTGCCTGAGTTCATTTCTTTAAGTCCCTTAAGACTTGCCGTAACCTCAACCGGGTGATGAGAATAATCATCATATACTTTTATCCCGTTCTCGTCATATTTCAACTGAAGTCTTCTGTCAACTGTCCTGAAAGCGCTGATACTCTCTTTGTATTTTTCAAATGGAATTTCAAGCACTTTTGATACTGCAAAGCATGCTGTAGAATTCAAAGCGTTGTGACTTCCTACCAAATTTAGCTTTATATGGTTATATGAACTGTGCGAATTTAGTACTGAAAAATTAAGAATATTATTTTCAGCCTTATAATCAATTATCTTAAGATAATTTTTTTCGTCATATCCGTATGATACTTTTTCACGGTTAATAGTGTTCATAAAACTTTTAATGTTTTCATCATCTCCGCAATATATCATATATGCGCCGTATTTTGACCTGTCGCAAAACTGGCGGAACGTCTCTTTTATATCATCAATATCTTTATATATATCTAAATGATCAGCATCTATGTTAGTTACTATCGCTATATTAGGTCTGAGAGATAAAAATGACCTGTCATACTCATCTGCTTCAACAACTGCGTACTTACCTTCGCCAAACCTAGAAGCTCCGCCATCAAAGAGCTGAACATTTCCGCCTACAAATATCAGCGGGTCAAGTCCTGCATCAACAAGCAGCTTGCCTATCATGGCTGTTGTTGTTGTTTTGCCATGTGTTCCTGATATAGCTATTAAATACTTATCATTAACTATCTCGCCAAGCATTTCAGCGCGTCTTATTCTTCTGATACCAAGCTCTTCGGCTCTAATCATTTCAGAATTATCTTCTTTAACAGCTGATGTATAAACTACTGTGCTTATATCAACGGTAATATTATTTGCTGAATGTGAATAATATATTTTTGCTCCCAATGTAATAAGTCTTTGAGTAATATGTGTTTCAGTCATATCGCTGCCTGATACATTATATCCGTTGCGCAGGTAGTACTCCGCAAGGCCGCTCATCCCTATTCCGCCTATCCCTATAAAATATATATTCTCTTTATTCATAAATTATATCTATTCCTTATTTATTTGCAGTCGGCTGTTTAATTTTTAAAAATTCATTTATCAGCTCACCGCCGCGCTCAAAATCATTTGCCCTTATTCTTAACTGCTTTCTTCTGTTTTTTAATTTAAGCTTTATTATCCTGTACGACATCTCTTCTTCACGTTTTCTTATTCTGCCTATTTTAACATTCAATATATCGCTGAAAAGCACTTCCCTTTGCCCAAACCTGTTTTTGAAAATTATCCTGTCATCTTTTAAAATTATCATCGGAGCGCGTATTATATTAAGTATAACAAGAAATAAAAATATTATTATGAACAGGATCAGTATATAAAATATCGGGTCATTATAAAGCGACTTAAAGCTCTCGCCAACTGTACCCTTTATCAGAACATAAGCCGCAAAAAATAACAGGTATATTACCAATGACTGGTAATAAAAATCCATCCTATGCCTGTGTATTTTCTCCTGCATTTCTTATTATTTCTTAGTTTTTGCTGTTATTTAACATTTCAACCAACATATTCGCAATTTTTGATGCGGCTTTGGTATCTGCCATCAGCTTAATATTTCCTCGCATATAGTTCAGTTTATTATCGTCATTTATCAGGCTTAACACTGCGCCTTCAAGTTTTTGATTTAAGTCTTTATCAATTATCACCTCAGCAGCATTTTTTTCTGCAACAGCCCTTGCGTTTTTTTCCTGGTGATTTTCCGATGCCAATGGATAAGGCACAAATATTGTAGCTATCCCAAAGCTTGCAAGCTCCATAATTGTTGATATTCCTGAACGGCATACAACCAGGTCGCTTACTGAATATGCATAGTCTATCTTATCTATATATTTTAAAACCTTCACCATCTTATTTGATGAAACTGATGAGATCACCATTTCAAAATCAATTTCACCGGTTTGCCAGATGAGCTGAATGCCGCTTCCGGTAATATTTTTAAAGCATTTTAATAACGCAGAATTTATTGACCTTGCGCCCTGACTGCCTCCAAATACAAGAAGTATTTTTTTTGTTTCATTCAGACCAAAATAACCGGCAGCTGTACTTCTTTCATATCTCATCAGGTTTTCCCTTACCGGGTATGACATTACGCTTACATTATCACCGCGCTTCAGGAATTTTTTTGTTCCTTCAAAATTCAATATTACTTTATCTGCTTTTGATGCTACCATTTTTACTGTGACTCCTGGATAATAATTACCTTCTTCGATAACATTTTTTATACCTAATGATTGAGCTGCTTTTAATACAGGACCCGATACAAAGCCGCCTGTACCATAAACCAGCTCAGGTGAAAAATCTTTCAATATTTTTTTTGAGTCTTTCAGCGCTTTAAATACTTTAAATGCTGCTGTTATATTTTTTAAGTTTAAGCTTCTTCTGAATCCTGTAATTTCAATTGTTTCAAGTTTGTAACCGTTTGCAGGTATTATCTTTTCTTCAATTCTTCCTTTTGCGCCAATGAATTTTATTTCAATTTTGCTGTTCATCTTAACAAGTTCATCAGCTATTGCAATAGCCGGGTAAATGTGACCACCTGTACCGCCGGCTGCAAATACTATCCGGTTAATCATTCACACTTCCGGCTGCAGCAAGTGTCTGCCTGAGCAATTCACCTTTGGGCTGCATCCTGTATGTTGAAATGTTAAGCAATATCCCGACAGCAATTGAATTAAAAATAATTGATGTACCTCCGTAGCTAATAAATGGCAGCGTTTGTCCCGTTGTGGGTATCATGCCAGTTGCCACCATCATATTTATTACTGCATTTATCCCAATTATTACTGTAATGCCAAATGCCATGTACCTGCCAAAATCATCATGCAGAGATTTTGAAAGCTTTAATCCACGGTAAATAAAGATGGCAAACAAAATTATTACAATAGTCACTCCCCAAAAACCGTATTCTTCGCCTACTATAGAAAAAACAAAATCATCATACGATTGCGGCAGGAATAATTCACGCTGGTTTGAATTGCCGGGTCCCACACCCAGAAATCCGCCATTTCCAAAACCGATAATTGCCTGTGATAGCTGGTAGCTTGCATTCCCCCCCGAGGTATGCTCCTTGTAAGAAAATATCCTGTTGAGAATATATGGTTTT
>JAYTUN010000111.1:0-23723 GCA_043744495.1 Ignavibacteria bacterium | reverse complement strand
TTTGAATTTCCTGCCCCGTGTGTGACAGGTTATAACCTGTGATGCATTTTCTATTAATAAACTCATATTCTACAAATATAAGCAGTTTTTTCACATATTTTACACAATTTATGAATGATAAGGTTTGCGATAAGGTTTTAGGAAGGTATAAAATTAAATTTGTAACAAGTTAATCAATTAATCAAATAACTATCCTAAGGAGGATAATAAAATGAAAAACTCAAAAATCAACTTCAAATCAGCAATATTCGCAATTTTATTCGGATTCATTATCTTCTTATCAGCATGCAGTGATGAAAATTCAATAGTTTCATCGTTTGGCGAGCAGATCACTCCATCAAATTTACCGCCCGCATCAATAACAATCGAGCCGTATTGGGAAGGTAATGTTCTTATGTTCAGGTTAAGGAATAATTCCCAGGATACAATAGTAAACGACTTCCACGTTCAGTTCGATTCAACAGTAAAGATAACCGGATGGATCACAATGCCCGGCTGGCAGGTTGACCCAACAACTACAGATACCGCTAAAGGTAAATTTGGCGTAAAAAAAGGGACACAGGGACAGCCTATACCACCTAATGGCGGAGTAGGAATACCAGTTGGTGTGCAAATTAAATTCACAGGAGTTACAAAAAAGAATCCAAGACAGTGGTGGGACTATACATGGCAGGCTACAAGAGACGGAATAGTTGTAAGGGCAGGACAGGGCGCGTTTCCACCGAGATAGTAAAAAAAAAGTTACAAATATAAATAAACCCCGCTAATTGCGGGGTTTTCTTTATTAACACTTGACTGCCTTAGCAGTTTCAAATCTTACTTTATCATCAGTCCCGATAAATCGGGATTTCATGTCAAGTAATACTTACTTGACAATCAACATCTTCTGAGTATCAGTAAACTCATTTGTAACAAGCTTATAGAAATATACTCCTGAAGATAGTGATGCGCCATCGAAGTTCACTTCATATCTGCCAGCTGTTATATCACCGTTAATTAATGTTTCTACAATGCGTCCTAATATATCATACACAAGAAGCTTTGCATTTGTATTTTTAGCAATATCAAACTTAATTTTAGTAACCGGGTTAAACGGGTTTGGATAGTTTGTATATAGCTTAAATACATTTGGTATTTCACCCGATATAGGTTCAAGTCCAACAGTGTACTGGAATCTTGTAGGCGGAGCTGATGTGCCCGGTGGATTAATTCTGCTGCCGCCTGCGGGAAGTGTTGAGATCTTTGCAAGTGGTAAAGCAATATCCTGTGCCGCAAAGTAATACTGGACTGTCGTATTATTTGAGCTTCCCGGAATTGAAAATGAAAATGTATCTAAATTAACTGCAGAATAATTTACTGATGTAAAAGCTGTCCAGTTTGTGCCTCCATTTGTACTCTTCCTGCAATAAAGCAAGGGAGCTTCATTTGTCCAGTTCCTAATAATACCGTTATCGGTAATTTTCGCCTTCATCGTAAATGATGTGTTAAGGTTTGTTGTTGTAAACGGCTGTGTATGCAATATTACAGGCGGCGTATTATCAAGCTTACGTGCTGAATCAACCGCAAGTGATGCTTCTATAATTCCCCAGCCCATCAGGTTATTTGGTGAGCTGGAATTACTTGCAAATTTTTTCAATATTCCCATTACCTGCAGCGGAGTTAAATTCCTGTTAGCCGATAGCACCAATGCGCAAACGCCTGAAGTTAGCGGACATGAAAACGATGTTCCGCTTCCGCTTGAATACAAATTCCCGCTGGTAGAAGCATAATAATTACTGTTACCCATCGCCATTACATCAGGCTTAATTCTGGGTGGGTTATCAGTGGTTGGACCTATTGAACTGAAACTTGCCCTTACGCCTGTTGATGTAACAGCACCTATAGTAAATACACTGTCTCCATCTGCTGGACCGCCAAGTGTGTTATGTGTGCTCGTGCCGCTGTTACCTGCTGAATTGCTTACTATAATTCCTTTATTCACTGCCAGATCAGCAGCAATTGTTATTGGTAAAGTATTACCGTTCATATCCTGCCATGTGTAACTTGTATAACCAGGGTCAAAAGCCAAATAACCAAGCGAGCTTGTTATAACATCTGCACCAAGGCTATCTGCCCAGTCTGCTGCCCTGACCCAGTTATCCATTTCAACTGGTCTTTCTGTAGGGTCAACTTCCGTTCTGCCTAGAATAAATGTTGAGCCGTATGCAGGTCCAACCATTTTACCCGGTTTATAACCACCTACAAGGCAAAGTGTAGCTGTACCGTGTGAATGACCTGTTAATGTTGGAGTATTGTTCTGGAAATCGTATGTTGATTGAATTTTCATTGGATAAGTTGTGAACGCTTCGTGTGTAAGATTAGAAAATCCCGCATCGAAACTTGCTATCATAATGCCCTGCCCTTTAATTCCCTGGTTATGCACAAGATTTACTTTTATCTGTGTTATCTGTGTAATTGCATTCCCTGTACCGTAGCTTAAAGTATCTATCAACGGATCATCATTTGGGTTTACAAAAACCGGGCTCACATCCGATGAAATTTCCGGGTTATCATTTGCGATCTTGAATCTTTCTACAAGCTCAATACCTTTAACTATATCTAAATTAGAAAGTGTGTTTAACTGGTCGCGGTTCACTTCAACGCTCATGGAGTTCAGCCACTTTATATTATGCCTAACCTTAGTAACATTTGCAGATATAGTATTAACATAAATTTGGTACAATGGAACATCCGTATAATCCAAAAGCTCGCCGGACGGTTTTACTTTAGATCTTCTCTCAAGTGAACGCTGTGATATAATTGAGAGCGGATCGTTAAGCTTTGCCATCGCATTGGGTCCCTTATCTTTTAAATAAACCCAGACAACAAAATTATTATCACTTGTGTTATCAAGCGCCTTTTCAAGCATTGTACCGATCTTATTTTCTGTTACTCTGAACGAAAAAAATGATAAGGATAAAAATGTGATAATGATAAAAAACGAATAATACCTCTTCATAATATAATAGTATTTTTAAGTTCTTGTTTTATACAACATATTTAAATATATAACAATAAAAAAGCAAAATTTACTCTATAAAACTAACCCTTATAGTTAGGTTAAATACGTTATTTAATAAGGCATTAACGGGCGAAATGGCTATATACCCTGCTAATTTCATTGCAATAAAATTCAATTTTCAGTAATTTTGTAAATTACAACAAATTAAAACCAACCGAATGGCAAAAGGCTTAAACATTCTATATTGTACCAGTGAAGTTCTGCCCTATAGCAAAACGGGTGGATTAGCTGATGTATCCAATTCATTACCGCAGGAATTGAATGCCTCAGGTCATGCCGTGAGGATAATAACCCCAAAATACGGCTCTCTTGACGAAAGAAGACTTAGGATATACGAAATAAAACGCCTTACGAATATAGAAGTACCTATTGGTGATAAAATTGCTATCTGCAATATCAAATCTACCTTTATAGTTTCTCCAAAAGGTAAAGTACAGGTTTTTTTAATTGAAAATGAAGAATATTTCGGCAAATCAAGCCCTTATGTTGATGAAAAGACAGGCAAAGATTACCCCGATAACGACGAGCGCTTTATATTTTTCAACCGTGCAGTCGTACAGGTTTTGGGTCTGCTTGGCTGGCAGCCTGATGTTATTCACTGTAATGACTGGCAGACAGGTCTTATTCCTGCATACATAAAAACAATTTACGCCAAGGATCCTTTGCTACAGAATGTAAAAAGCATTTTCACAATTCATAACATAGCGTTCCAGGGTCTTTTCCCGCATTCATCATTTCTAAAAAGCGGCTTGCCTGAAAATATTTATAACGAAGAAGGTGTAGAATATTATGATAAGTTCAGCATGCTGAAAACCGGTTTGGTTTACAGCGATGCAATAACTACAGTAAGCGAAAACTATGCAATGGAAATTGCCACCACACATGAATATGGAATGGGTTTTGAAGGCTTATTAAAGAAAAGGAAAAAAGATCTTTACGGAATATTGAACGGTGTTGATTATACGGTATGGAATCCCGAGCGCGACAGCCTCATTCCTTTCAGATATACATCAAAAGAGCTTCCATTAAAGCGCGAAGATAAAAAAGCGCTTTGCAAACACTTCGGCTTAGAGTATAACGCAGAAACTCCGATAATAGGTATTATTTCCAGACTATCTGACCAAAAGGGTTTTGATATAATTCAGAAAGCTATGCCTGAACTTATGAAGGAAGGCGTTCAGTTCGTTCTCCTTGGCTCAGGTGATAAAGCATATCAGAAATTCTTTGAAGGTATTAAAAAGAAACTCCCAAAGAAAGTCGGCGTTCATTTCGGCTTTTCCGAAGAGCTTGCGCACTTAATTGAAGCAGGCAGCGATATGTTTTTAATGCCTTCTAAATACGAGCCATGCGGTTTGAACCAGATGTACAGTTTAAAGTATGGAACAATTCCAATTGTAAGGGCTACAGGCGGACTTGCTGATACTATAACAGAATTTAAGAACGGCAAAGGCAATGGCTTTTTATTTGAAAAATATGATGCCGCGGATCTTATGAAAGCAGTTAAACGTGCATTAAAGCTTTTCCAAAACCGCGAAGAATGGATAAAGCTCATAAGGATTGCAATGGCATGCGATTATTCATGGGAAGTATCATCAAAGAAATATGTTGAGCTTTACCGCACAATAATGAAAAAAGCCTAAGCAATTATTCTTGAATAATATTTAAATATATTTAACAGGCATTTTTAACAGGACAGACAGTAATGCCTGTCCTCGTTTTTTTATAAAATACTTTTTTTAGAATACTCATTTTAATTTTTAAAACATAATTTCATTTGAACAAAGCTCTTTTTTTAGATAGAGACGGCACAATCCTTAAGGAAGTTAGAGGAAATTCTCCTGAAACTTTAGGATATGTCCTTAGTGTTCAACAGGTAGAGCTGGTAACCGGCTCCGCTGATGCCATTGCCTCAGCAAGAAAACTGGGGTATAAGATAATAATCATAACCAATCAATCTGCCATTGCACGCGGCTGGCTTACTATTAAGGAGCTTGAGCAAATTAATGATAAAATGTATTCATTGCTACTTGGTAAAGATCCGGATGCACTCATTGATGCACTTTACTACTCTCCATATCACAAAGATGGTATTATAGAAGAATACTCCACTGTTCACCATTCAAGAAAACCTGATATTGGTATGATACTTGAAGCACAAAAAGATCATGATATTGATCTTAGCTCTTCTTACATGATAGGTGACGCGCTATCCGATATGCAAACCGGCATAAATGCTGGTTTACACAACATTTTAGTTGAAACAGGATACGGAAAAATAGCATACAGGAAATGTCTTGATGAAAAAGTAAAAATTGACTTTATTGCATCAAATATAAATGACGCAGTAAAACATATAGCTAAAACAGGCGAAAATCGGCAATAACTGATTGTTGATGAATATAATCTTGTCAAAAAATTTAGATAAATCCAGAATTTAAATGACCAATAAAAATCTTAAAGCTGCTCTCTTCAGTCTTTTAACAATTGTTTCCCTTGCAATATACACTGTTGGCTGCGCAGATGAACCTTCATCACTTGGACTTAATTTTATTCCGCCCTCGGAAACTACAGGTGTAAAAATATTTGATTCCTATATTGATACAATGCCAATTGTTTCAAATAATTTCAGGTATTATGTTAATACATCAGGCTCTACCAATTTAATGGTGGGCAAAAACGGTAACTATGAATCCAAAGCGCTCGTGCAATTTGGCGGCTTTGGTAATACACATGATAGTGCAACGGTTATTTCGGCAAAAATGTATTTGAGCTATAGAAATTATTACTTCCCTTCATCATTTTCTGATTCACTTGGGCAGGTTGCATTTGATGTTTACAAAATTGAGCAGTCATTAAACTTTTCAACAATAACTTATGATTCTATCCCCAGCACAGCTTTTGGAAATGTTTCACAGGGGTCTTTTACGGGCACACCGACAGCTGACTCACAGGAAGTTGAAATATCTCTTAACACCTCGATGGTTAAGAACTGGCTTGAATATGCCGCCGATACATCTTACTCAGTTAAAAATTACGGTATAGTTCTTTCTCCCAATAATTCCTCTGCTGTAATAAAAGCATTTTATTCTTCTCTTTCAGAAACCGAAAAGCCAAGGCTGGAAATTATATTTACTAAGAACAGTGTTACCGATACTATCAGCACATCAATATCATCAACAATATCGCTATCCAATACAAGTTTCACGCCATCAACTGAAACATTTAACCTGCAGGCAGGTGTAAGCTTCGTTCAGCAAATGCATTTTGGTATGAGCCATATTCCATCAACTGCAACCATTAATGATGTACAGCTTTATCTTACTTTAGATTCAGCAAACAGTGTGTTTTCAAAACAATCTAATTATAAATTTTCAGCGCAGTTCATAAAAGATTCCAGCGGTTTGAAGACTGATATTGTTACTTACACCGGTAACGCAATTGGCAATAACCAGTATATGATGAGGGTTATTATTAGCGGAAGGCCTTCGCCATTTGCACGCTGGCTTTCGGGTGAACCAAATTATGGTCTCCTTCTGTTTTCAGGCAACCAGACTATAAATCTTGATAGGTATGCATTCTATAAAGAAACCGCAAGCGACCCTTTAAAACGACCAAGGGTAGTAATTAAATATACACCGAGGGTCATTCCATGAAAAAGTTAATTATTAAAATGATAAATAGTTTATTGTTAAAAAGAATACTCTCAATTTCTTTACTTATAGCATTTTTTGCTGGAAGTAATATATTTTCACAAGCAGATAAAAATGGCGGTTCAATTTATTCATTATTCGGACTTGGCGACCTAAGTTATTCCTCAAGCAACAAAACCGATGCTATGGGAATAATGGGCGTTGCGCTTTACGGTAATTATACAAACTCCAATAACCCGGCCGCATGGACAAGAATACCTACAACAATTTTTTCATCAAAATTCAATCTTGAAAATATCCGTTCAACTGACGGAATAAATTCATCAAAAAGGACTTACGGTAATTTTGAAGGATTTGATCTTTCAATTCCTCTTAACAAAGGCAATGGATGGATCTTCAACTTTGGCATAAACAACTACAGCGTTGTTAATTATGATATAAAGTTCTCCGGCTCGGTCGATGGGGAAGATTACACTCAAACTTACAGCGGTAATGGCGGTCTGAATAAATTTAACCTCGGTTTTTCATACATTATTTTCAGGTATTTTAGTTTTGGCGCACAGTTTAATTATGCATTTGGTAATATAAATAAATCAGTAAATATTGATTTTACAAACAGCCAGCTATTTGATACAAAAAATGTTTCATCCAATACAATTTCAGGATTCTTTTTCAATACAGGATTAATATTCCATGGCTTCGGCAAGGTTTTCAAGAACAAAAAGTTTGATAATATGACCCTTGGAGCATTTATTTCCACACCAACTGATTTTAATTCAGATTTTACCGGTAAGTTTAACCGTTCATCAAGCACTACTGATACAATATCTATAAGCAAAGGAAAGATTAGTATTCCGCTGGCATTTGGCATAGGTATTTCAAACCAGTTTAATAATAAACTTACAATTGCTGCTGATATATACTACCAGAAATGGGGTGATTACAAATATTACGGCACTCACCCGGTTGAAATAAAAAACAGCATGAAAATTGGCGCTGGACTTGAATATACTCCTTCAAGAAAACTTGAAGATTCTTATCTTAGCCGTGTATCGTACAGGCTTGGCGGCAGCTATACTGCCGATTACCTGAAGTTAAACGGGCAGAACATCAATGTGATGAGCGTAAGCGCAGGTCTATCTCTTCCAATTGGTAATTATAACTCTCTTGACCTCTATGCAAAGTATAATATAAGAGGTAAAGAATCAAACGGACTTATCAAAGATGAAGTATTCAGGTTTGGCGCTTCTGTGAAAATAGGCGAGCTTTGGTTCTTAAAGCCATCAGATGAATTTTAACTGCTGCAACAGTTTTGAATTTAAATTATTACCATTTAAAAATATTTGCACTTTCTAATAACACTACAGCAATATGACTCATTTACAGGATTACGATCCTCAAATTTATAGCGCAATAAGGCACGAGCTTGAAAGAGAAAATGACAAGCTGGAGCTGATCGCATCTGAAAATTTTACAAGCATACCCGTCATGCAGGCAATGGGCTCTGTAATGACAAATAAATATGCTGAAGGATACCCGGGCAAAAGATATTACGGCGGTTGCGAATATGTTGATATTGCCGAAAATGTTGCCCGCGACCGCGCTAAGGAACTTTTTGGAGCCGCTTACGCAAATGTTCAGCCGCATTCAGGCTCACAGGCTAATATGGCAGTTTATTTTGTTCTTGTTAAACCTGGCGATAAAGTAATGGGTATGGATCTTTCTCATGGCGGACATTTAACACACGGTTCACAAGTAAATTTTTCAGGGAAGCTGTATAACTTTACGCAGTATGGCATAAATCCCGATACAGAAATGCTGGATTATGATATGATTGAAAAAGTCGCACTGGAACAAAATCCTAAGATGATAACTGTAGGCGCAAGCGCATATTCAAGAAATATAGATTATAAAAGATTCAGGGAAATTGCCGATAAGGTTAATGCTTTTCTGCTTGCTGATATTGCTCACCCGGCAGGATTAATAGCCAAAGGTCTGCTTAACGACCCTGTGCCGCACTGCCATGTTGTTACAACAACAACACACAAAACTCTTCGGGGACCCAGAGGCGGAATGATTATGATGGGAGAGGATTTTGAAAATCCGTTTGGGATAAAAGCGCCTAAATCAGGCAGGATAAAAATGATGAGCGAGCTTATCGATTCAATGGTTATCCCCGGCATTCAGGGCGGTCCGCTTATGCATGTAATTGCTGCTAAAGCTGTAGCATTTAAAGAAGCTCTCGAAGGAGACTTCACAAAATACGCTGAACAGGTAATAAAAAACGCGAAAACTTTAGCTGATAAACTCATTTCATACGGATTTAAAATAATTTCCGGCGGTACAGATAATCATTTAATGCTTATTGACCTGCGCAATAAAAACATCACTGGTAAACAGGCACAGGAGCTTCTTGATGAAATTGGAATGACATGCAACAAAAATGCAGTCCCGTTTGACGATAAGAGTCCATTGATAACAAGCGGCATAAGGCTTGGTACTCCGGCATTAACAACACGCGGTATGAAAGAAAAAGAAATGGGAATAGTAGCCGAAATGATAAACGATGTCATTTCAAATCCAACAAGCGAAGATGTTAAAAAGAACACACTGCGTAAAATAGAAGATCTGACTTCAGAATACCCGCTTTATCCTGAATTGTTTACCTGGTAAATAAAACATTATTTTTAAAATGATATTATCATTCATTGAAGGAACATTAAGCAGTAAACCGGAACCTGTGAAAAATACAGAGGTTCAGGCTAAACTAAACGAGAAAGATATTCCGGTGAGTACCTATCTTCAGATTCAAAGTAATAAAGAAAATTCCTTTGAAGAGAAATATAAAATGTTAATTCAGCAAATTGAAAAGGAAAGATTTGAAAGGGAATTAATTACAGGCAGCAGGTAAACTATGGCTGAAAACGATGTTTTACAGGATAGCAAGGAGCCCGGTGAGATGGGGTTCTGGGAGCATCTCGAAGAGTTAAGATGGCGATTAATTAAAGCGGTAATTGGTATTGTAATTGGAGGAACAGTTGCTGCTATTTTCATAGATTATATAATGAACAATTTTCTTCTTGCACCCGCCAATCAAACTACTCCACCGCTTGTACTGATTAACCTAAAGCCGTACGGGCAGCTTGTTCTTTACTTTGAAGTGATATTAGCTTGCGGAATGATTCTCAGCATTCCTAACTTATTCTACCAGCTGTGGAAATTTATTGAACCGGGTTTATTACCGAGTGAAAGAAAATATATTTCCATAATCGTAGTTTTCTCTTCAATTTGTTTTTTAGGCGGCTTAGCTTTTGCTTACTTTGTAATGCTGCCTACGGCATTAAAATTCTTTGCAGCATTTGGCACACAGGCAATTACCAACAATATTGCTGTTGATGAATACTTCAGTTTTGTAATTTCAGTGATGATTGCCGCTGGAGTGGTTTTTGAGCTGCCTATGGTATCGTTCTTTTTATCAAAGCTTGGAATTTTAACGCCAAAATTCATGCGCAGGTACAGAAAACATGCTATCATAATTATTTTGATCCTTGCCGGTATTTTAACGCCAAGTCCTGATATAACAAGCCAGCTTTTGCTTGGAATACCTTTACTTATACTTTATGAAATAAGTATTCTAATTTCAAAGTTTTCGCAGCCCAACAGAAACACAGAATAAATTTTCTGATAAATAATGAAGACAGTTTTTAAATAATGGATCTTGATCTTAAAAAAATATCCGCACCTATAGAACGCGAGCTTGATGAATTTAAAGTTCATTTTCGTGAAGCTATACGCTCTAAAGTAGCGCTTGTTGATCTTATCAGCAAATATATCCTCAGGCAAAAGGGCAAGAAGATAAGACCTATTTTAGTACTTCTTTCAGCTAAGCTTTGCGGAGAGATTACACCTAGATCATACACCGCAGCAACACTCGTTGAAATGCTTCATACCGCTACCTTGATACACGATGATGTTGTTGATGATGCCAAAATAAGGCGCGGGCTTGCATCGATTAACGCAGTGTGGAAAAATAAGATAGCCGTACTAATGGGTGATTTTATGCTCTCGCGCGGACTTCTGCTTGCGCTTGAAAATGATGAATGCGGATTCCTTAAAATTACATCACGGGCTGTAAAGCGTATGAGCGAAGGCGAGCTGCTGCAAATTCAGAAGAACAGGAAGTTTGATGTTAACGAAGAAACTTACTTCAGGATAATTTCAGATAAAACGGCATCCCTGATAAATTCATGCTGTGAGCTTGGCGCTGCCAGTACTTCAAAAGATAAAAATGAAGTACAGCTATTGGGTGAGTTTGGCGAAAACCTTGGAATTGCATTCCAGCTTCGCGATGACCTGCTTGATTACATAGGCAAAAAGAAAATTATGGGTAAATCATCCGGCAGTGACCTTAAGGAGAAAAAATTCACCCTGCCGCTGATACACTCACTGAACAATGCTTCAAAAAAAGATGCTAAGGAAATTATGAACCTTGTAAAAAATGGTTCCTATTCCAAAAGCAGAAGCATTGTACTGGATTTTATTAAAGAGCATAACGGAATCGAATATACTATCGGGAAAACTTCCGAATACTGCCTGACTGCAAAGAACACTTTACAGGGATTCAAGCCATCAGAAACAAAGGATACAATGATAAAGTTTGTTGATTTTATCAGCGAAAGAGTTAATTAAATCCTTTCAAGCCAACGCGAAAAGAACAGGTCATAAACATAATATTTTCCGCCTTCAAAGTATATCAATTCCTTTTCAAGTAATGATCTTATTGAGTTATTTATTGTACTTGGTGCAGTTAGTCCGTGTTTTTTTATAAATTCCATAGAAGTTACTGATTTGATTCCTTTTTCCTTAGCAATAGCCTTTAATAAATTCCACTGCTGTTGAGATATTAAGTTTTTATACTCAAGAAATACATCTTCGTTTTCCTTTAATATCATTTCAATTGTAACTCTTAGGCTATGTTCCTCTATCTTTATCTTATAATTTGAAAACAATTTATTGCATAGATACTGAACGTAGTAAGTGTATGTATTTGTAAATTCTATTATTCTCTTAACTATACTTTCTTCAATTTGAATTTTATTTTCCCTGAATTTCAGCAGTATAAAACTGATATATTCGGCATCGTTAATCTTGTTTAAATTCATCATTTCTGTGCTTTGGTAAAACGGTCTCCCGCTATCCATAAAAACAGACTGCATTAAATGTTTCTTACTTCCTGAAAATATGAAACAAGCATTATTTAACGATTGAATTTCTGTCCTTAATATTGCTTCAACATTCTTTTCAGGATAGTTAACTATTTGTTGAAATTCATCTATTGCAATAACAATTTTGGTGTTTTTAGATTTCATTTTCAAATACGAAAACAGCTCATTTAATGTTGGTGTAATATTCTCATTTTTATAAACTGAAAACTCTATTGATGGCTCTCCTGTAAACTGATCGGCTGTAACCTTGGGTTTTATATTTTTAAAAATTTCAAGAGCTTTTTTAAAGAATTTTTCAGGTTTACTTTCAAGTGATCTTAATACAGCGTTAGAAAATACTTTAACAAAATCGCTCAAATCCTGTGTTAAATAAATATCACAGTATATCAGGGAAATATCTTTATTTTTTCTTAAATAATTTAATGTGTGATGAATTAACCCGGTTTTACCCATTCTTCTTAAAGAGTATAAGGTTACATTTCTGCTATTATTAATTGCAGAGAGTAATTTATCCGTCTCTGTTTTCCTGTTGCAAAAATATTTTTCCGCTAAGTAACCTGTTGTCAAAAATGGGTTTTCAAGTTTCATTGTTTTAATGTTTACAAAAGTTCGGTATTTACGTTTCGTAATATACGAAACGTAAAATACGAAAAATAGTCTAAATTTTAAAGTAAAATTATATTTTAGCATTGAGTTGATTGATATAATGAGTTAAATTACATATATGCCACAAAAAATTGCCGCTATCGTTGGAAGGCCCAATGTGGGGAAATCCTCTCTTTTTAACCGTTTAATTGGTAAAAAGGTAGCAATTGTTCACGATCTGCCGGGCGTTACGCGTGACAGAAATTACGGCGAAACCCAGTGGAACGGAAAAAAATTCTTCCTGATTGATACCGGCGGGTTTGTACCTAATAGCAATGATAAGTTCGAATCTGCCATCAGGGAACAGGTTAAAATATCAATCGAAGAAGCTGATATTATCCTCTTTGTAGTGGATGCCAAAAGCGGCTTAGCCCCTATGGATCTTGAAATAGCAAATATCCTCCGTAAAGAAGCAAATAAAGGCGAGAATAAACACAAAAAGATAATCCTTGTTATCAATAAAGTTGATAGCGCAAAAGATGAAATTGGCAAAACTGATTTCTTTAGGTTAGGGGTTGGCGAGCCTATTGAAGTCTCAGCGCTTGTAGGAAGAAGTTCTGGAGACCTTCTGGATAAGATCACTGAGGATATTTCAATTGATAACAACGAAGAAGAAAGCTCAACAATTAAATTTGCAATAATTGGCAGACCCAATGTTGGAAAGTCCTCTCTTTCAAATGCACTTACGCAGTCAAACCGCAATATAGTAACAGATATTCCGGGTACAACAAGAGACTCAGTTGATACGATAATTAAATATCACGGCCAGGAAATAACATTAATTGATACAGCGGGCTTGAGGAAAAAAAGCCGTATTAAGAAAGCTGAGAGCCTTGAATTTTTTTCCGCTCTAAGAACGCAGCGAAGTATTGAAAGATGCGATGTTGCCGTAATTGTTATTGATGCTACTACTATTATCAGTAAGCTTTCTAAATACGCTGATCCATCAATGGCAATTTTTAAGCTAAGCAAGGAAGATGTTGAAATAATTATTAAAGCGGGCGAGCTTAAAAAGGGAATCCTGATAGTAATAAATAAATGGGACCTCATTGAAAAGGACAGTAAAACCGCTAAGATATTTGAAGAAAAAGTTAAAGATCATTTAAGAACTTTCGATTACCTTCCCTTTATTTTTACTTCTGCAATTACAAAACAAAGAGTTTCTAAAATTATTGAATCTGCATTAATAGTTTATAATGAAAGAGCCAGGGAAATTAAGACAAGTGAATTAAATGCAAAGCTTGGTCCGTTTATTAAAGAATTCCCTCCCCGCTCAAAAACACACAAGGAAATTAAACTCAATTACATTACACAGCTTAAACATTCACCGCCTGTGATAGCTTTTTTTTCAAACCTGCCAAATGAAATTGAAGTAAATTATAAACGCTACCTTGAAAATAAAATAAGGCAGGTTTTCGGTTTTGAAGGTGTACCCTTAACATTGGTATTTAAACCTAAACATAAAGAGTAAGTGTTAATTCATCAGTAAAGGCATTTCCTCTGTGCTTCTTAGGTTTTTTTCATTGCTTTAGTAGCGCAGACAGGTCCCGCTTAAGACGAAATGTTACAAATGTCTGTGTTGCCAAAAATTTGATTAAAATCTGTGATATATATTAGCTTATTACTATTTCCCTATCAATTTCATCATCGTTTTCAGCCCCTGCCCTGGTTAGAAACTCCTTAGATAATATTTCGCCCATTTCGTTTATTAATGATATTACCCCGGCTGCATAGTTTTTACTTTTAAACTCTTCTTTCAGATTGTCTTCAATTTTATTCCATGTTTCGTCAGGAATTTTAGCAAATATCCCTTCATCTGCAATTATATCAAAATATTTTTCTTCAAATATCAGGAATATCAAAACTCCTGTTCTTTCCCTCGTCTTATATACACCAAGCCTTTCAAAATCCTTCATAGCAAGTTCATGGTTTGAGTACAGTTTTTCCATCCAGGTTTTCCTGTTCCTGAAGCTAAGAACAATCTCGCCAACAGTACTCCTCTCAACAGCGTTTGCCGTAACCTGAATTTCCTTCAATTCATCTTCAGAGAAATAATTATTTATCCACTGCTTTTTATTCAATTTAACTTAATGATTTTTTAAAATATTTCTTATTATTAATTATGGAATGAGATGACCCAGAGGGTACCCGCTTCGTCACTTCGTTCCTCGCATAAGTATTCCATCCAATGCTTTTTATTACCCATTGTTAATTGTTAATTGTTTTTTACCAAGACCCGCTTGAACCACCGCCGCCAAATGAACCACCTCCGCCTGAAAATCCACCGCCACCTCCACTACCCCAAGAACTGCCTGATGACCCGCTGCCACTGCCTCCGGTCCACCACCAATTGTTTCTGCCACCTATACCTTTGTTCCACCCGAATATCCTTGAAGCGATAGGCATTACAAATATGAAAAAGAATATGAATGCAAAAATTAAAAAAGGAAAAGGAACGCAACAAATTCCCACGCCTGAATCATTATCTTTGGAATCTTTATCGGCAGTATATTCACCCTTTGTAGCTTTAATAATTGCCTCAACACCTGCATTTATACCATCGTAATAATTCCCTTTTTTGAATTGGGGAGTAATTTCTTTCCTTATAATCTGGCTGCTTAGGGCATCGGTTAATGCACCTTCAAGTCCGTAGCCGACTTCAATCCTGAGCTTCCTGTCGTCTTTGGCAATATAAAGCAGTACACCGTTATTTTTGCTTTTTTGTCCAATACCGTTTTGCTCTGCAATATCGGATGATCTGTTCTCGACTGAATTTCCGTCAAGTGAAAGCTCCATCCAAACCACCACCTGGTTTGATGTTTCCTTATCGAATGCAGCAAGCTTCGTTTCAAGTGATTTTAATTGAGAAGATGTAAGTGTTCCGGTTTTATCAGTTACATAAGTTGTAACTTTAATATCCGTAGGAACAGATCTTGATCTTTGGGCTGAAACATTCTGTACGAACAGAATGAATATAATTGCCAGGTATAAATATTTAACGGAATTCAGTTTCATTCCCCCAAATTTATAAGTCTATGCTAACTTTTGAAACATAATAAAAAAGCCCCGCTTTTATAGAGGAGCTAATTAAATAATTCAATAATATAGCCTTATAACTTTTTGACCTTTTAACCTTTAAACTCATTAATACTCATCCATGCTCTTTATTTCAAGGTCTTCAAGTTTATACTTAAAAATAGAATTTACAAACAACACAGCTATTTTTAGATTATTTATGAGCGGGATATTATAATCAATAGCCTTACGCCTCATTATGTAACCATCGCGCATTGATTTATGTTCATGCTTCATTGATTGCGTATTGATAACCAGGTCAAACTTCTTCTTTTCAAGCATTGAAAGGATATTGGGATTTTTCTTCTCGTTAATTTTATAAACTAACTTCGATTTTACCTTATGTTCTTTCAATAAAAGATGGGTATTTGTAGTAGCGTATATAGTGAAACCCATTTCATTCAGTTTTCTTGCACTATCTAAGAATTCAATTTTATCTTCAAGGTCACCTAGTGTAAGCAGAATATTCGGCTTAGGCAGCCTGAAGCCCGTTGATAGCAGTGATTTCAGGAAAGCCTCTTCCATTGATTCACCAAAACATGCGACCTCTCCGGTTGAAGACATTTCAACTCCCAAAATCGGGTCAGCGCCGCTTAAGCGGCTGAAGGAAAATTGCGGAGCTTTTACAACTATGTGATCCAGATCAAGCGTTTTATAGTCGCCTTTAATATCGTGTCCCAGGATTGATTTCACCGCAAAATCTATAAAATTGTAATTTGTAGCTTTGGAAATAAACGGGAACGAGCGGCTGGCTCTTAAGTTACATTCAATTACCTTAACTTTATTTTCCTTTGCAAGGAACTGGATATTGAAAGGTCCGGTAATTTTTAATTCCTTAACAATTGCCTTGGTAATTCTCTTAACCTGGTGAACTGTTTCAAAATATAATTTTTGAGGCGGTATTGCAAGTGTTGCATCACCTGAATGCACACCCGCATTTTCAACATGCTCTGATATCGCGTAAATTATCAGTTCACCATTCTGTCCAACTCCGTCAATTTCTATTTCCTTAGCACCTTCTTCAAACTTTGATATTACTACCGGAAAGTCTTCTGATATCTGCGCATGTTCTTTGATATAATCTTCCAGAGATTTATCATTGTGGCAAACCTTCATTGCAGTTCCTGATAACACATAAGATGGTCTTATTAACACAGGGTAGCCAATTTGGTTTGAAAATTTCTTCGCCTGTTTTATATTAGCAAGCTCCTGCCACACAGGCTGGTCAATTTCAAGCCTGTCTAATATCATAGAAAACTTATTTCTATCCTCGCATTTATCTATTGAGTGCGGCGATGTGCCCAATATCCAAGCATTATTTTCATGTAGCTTTATCGCAAGGTTATTTGGTATTTGCCCGCCCATCGAAATAATAATTCCCTGCGGTTTTTCAAATTCATAAATATCCAGTACACGCTCAAGACTAAGTTCTTCAAAATATAGCTTGTCGCAAATGTCATAATCCGTACTAACGGTTTCAGGGTTATAATTTACCATTATAACTTTATATCCAAGTTTCCTTAAAATCTTCGCAGTAGTTACACAACACCAGTCAAACTCTACTGATGATCCTATTTTATACGGTCCCGAGCCGAGTATCATTATCTTCATCGGGTCGCGCTCTTTTGTCTCTTCTATGTCGTTAGTATCACCATGATAAGTAGAATACAAATAATTCGTTTCAGCGGGATATTCTGCAGCAAGTGTATCTATTTGTTTGAATGCCGGAAACACCCTAAGTGATTTCCTGATTATTCTTATTTCATCTTCATCAGTACCAACCAATAAACCTATTTGTTTATCAGAGTACCCAAGTTTTTTCGCTTCCAGTAAAAATTCAGCGGTTAATTCGTCTTTACGAATGGCAAGCTTCCTGAAATCATCAATATCCCTAATCTGGTAAAGGAACCATTTATCTATTTTGGACATATTATGAACTTCATCAACAGAATAACCATCTCTTAACGCTCGTGATATTGCAAAAAGTCTGCGCGGTGTTGGGGTTATAATATCTTCCTTAATTGTCTGCGTTTTGGATTTATTCAGTACTAAGCCAAACTTACCAACCTGCAGCATCCTTATCGCTTTTTGCAATACCTCAGGAAAACTTCTGCCGATTGCCATAACTTCACCAACTGATTTCATCTTGCTGCCGATCTCTTCTTCAACTCTGGGGAATTTCTGTAGATCCCAGCGCGGTATTTTCAGCGCAACATAATCCAAAGCAGGCTCAAAACATGAATAAGTTTTCTTGGTTATAGAGTTTTCAAGCTCTGTAAGCTTATAGCCAAGTCCAAGTTTTGCCGCAATATAAGCAAGCGGGTAACCTGTAACCTTAGATGCAAGTGCTGATGAGCGCGAAAGCCTTGCATTCACTTCAATTACCCTGTAATCAAACTCACCTGTATCAGAAACTGATATTGGATTCAGCGCAAACTGAATGTTACACTCACCCATTATTTTAAAATGCCTTATAGTTTTTATTGATATATCTCTAAGCTGGTGGTATTCGGCATTTGAAAGAGTTTGTGATGGAGCAATTACTATACTTTCACCTGTATGCACGCCTAAAGGATCGAAGTTTTCCATATTGCAGACTGTTATGCAATTGTCTGCTGTATCACGTACTACTTCGTATTCAATTTCCTTCCACCCGCGCAGATCTTCTTCAATCAATACCTGGGGTGAATATGAAAATGCTTCCTTTAATGTTTTTGTAATTTCTTTTTCGTTATTAGCAAAACCTGACCCCATTCCGCCAAGTGTAAATCCCGCCCTTAAAATTACAGGGTAACCAACTTCTTTAGCTGCTTTAATACCGTCCTTAACACTTCTTACTGCTTTGCTTATAGGTGTCCTGACCTTTATCTTCTTAAGTTCTTTTACAAACAGCTCCCTGTCCTCAGTCTTGTTAATGGAATCAACCTGTGTACCAAGAACCTGCACATTATATTTCTTTAATACACCATTTCTGTTCAGCTCAAGTCCGCAGTTAAGCGCAGTCTGGCCGCCGAATCCAAGCATAACTCCTTCGGGTCTTTCCTTCTTTATTATCTGTTCCACAAAGTATGGGTTAACAGGCAGCAGGTAAACTTTATCAGCTAAGTCCTTATCAGTTTGCACAGTGGCAATATTAGGATTTACCAGTATTACAGTTTTGCCTTCTTCTTTAAGCGCTTTAATAGCCTGTGAACCCGAATAATCAAACTCACCGGCTTCGCCTATTTTAAGCGCGCCGGAACCTAATAATAATATTTTATCTATCGAATTTGTCAAATTTATCAGATTAGTCAGATTTCTCAGATTGTTGATTGTAAATATTTTATAAAACCTGAGAGACTTTTTGAAATTTCAACAGCTCTTAACATAAGCTCATTGAAAAGTTCTTCTTTAATTTACATTAAATCGTATGCTATATATAATTGTGTTCTTAACTCTCCAGCGGAACCTTTAGAGATATACAAAAATCTTATAAACTCTACATTAGATTTTCTTTCATAACCTTCAGCAATATTACTTGGGATGGAAACTGCACACCTTCTTATCTGATCCTTTAAGCCAAAGTCCTTAGAAAAAGCTGGTTCAGTTGTAATTTTATAAATATCCTTTACCAGTTTTCTGGATAACTGCCAAACTTCTATTTCTTCAAAACGATTAAATTTCATTTATTCTAATCTGAAAAATTTGATGAATTTGATTAATTTGACAAATTTTTAAATTAACTTTATAAACTTATCAAACAGCCAGCCTGTATCATTTGGACCTGGAGAAGCCTCGGGGTGAAACTGCACTGCAAAAAATGGCTTTGTGTTATGTTTAACGCCTTCATTAGTTCCGTCATTGTTATTTATAAACCACTCGGACCAATCATCAGGCAATGTCTTTGTATCAACAGCATAGCCATGATTTTGTGATGTAATATAACAATGTCCGCCAACTTCTATGCAGGGCTGATTTTGTGAGCGGTGTCCGAATTTTAATTTATATGTATCCGCACCTGCTGAAAGCCCCAATATCTGGCTGCCTAAACATATTCCAAAGATGGGTTTATTCAAATCAAAAGCGTTCTTCAGATTTTCAATTGTTGCCTTGCACATCTTAGGGTTACCCGGCCCGTTGGAAACAAATATTCCGTCAAAATCAAATTTTGAGCTTATCGGGTCAAAATCTATCGGAACTCTAATTACCTCCGCACCGCGTTTTACAAAATTCCTGATAATATTATTCTTTACACCGCAATCAATAAGCAGTATTTTCTTTGGGTTTTTATTTTTCGGTGAGTAAACAACAGGCTCTTTCACTCCCACCATTCCCGCCAGATTGGTCCCATTCGGGTCAACTATATCAAACGAACCTTCTTCAATTTCCGTGGTAATTTTCCCCAGCATAACACCAGTTGTGCGAAGGGTTTTAGTGAGTTCTCTGGTGTCTATTCCGTAAATACCCGGTATATCGTTTTCCCTGAGCCACATATTCAGCGAACCGGCTGCATCAAAATGGCTATAATTGAAGCTATAATTAGATATGACCAAACCCCTCACCTGTATTCTGCCGGATTCAAATCCATCCTGAATGGTTTTGGCAGTATCATCCCTTTTAAATTGAGGAACACCGTAATTACCAATTAAAGGGTATGTAAAAACAAGTATTTGTCCAGAATATGAGGGGTCTGTGAGTGATTCCGGATATCCGGTCATTCCGGTTGTGAATACAACTTCGCCATCAGTATTGACATATTTACCAAAACTATAGCCCGCAAAGATTTTGCCGTTTGCTAAACGAAGATATACTTTTTGTTTTTGTTCCAACTTATTGATTAATTAGCCGTGAGTTACTTTTAGTGGCTATTAGGTTAGATACGAATATACTGGAAAAAAGTATATGAAAAAGTTTATAAATTTATCCCCAACTTTTAAACAGTTATTATTGCACAATATAAAGATAGATCAAGTTGTAAAAACAGATGAAATATTTTTGTATTTTTGTAAACATGTGGCTGATAAAAAATTTTATTGTGATCCTTTATTCCTTGGTTGTAGCAATACTATCAATAATAATTTTCCCCTTCGATTACCGCAATAAATTATCCAATCCCTTAATGAAGATATGGACAAGCGGAGTTCTTTTCATTTACGGGATCAAAGTTAATATTTATGGGGCTGAAAATATTGACCCTTCAAAAGGGAAAATTTACATTTCTAACCATGCAAGCTATCTTGATATTTTTGTTCAGATTTCAAAGCTGCCCGATAATGTTAGAATGATCTATAAAAAAGAGATCAACAGGGTACCAATTTTAGGCTGGGCAATGTTTTGTGCCGGATTTGTTTCGTTGGATAGGGTTAAAATGCGTAATGCGATGAAATCGCTTGATAAAGCCGCTAAAAGAGTGAGGAATGGACTCTCAGTAGTTATTTACCCTGAAGGCACAAGAACTATTGATGGCAAGATCGGCGAATTCAAACGTGGTATGTTCTTCCTGGCTGATAAATCAAAGGCGGATATAATCCCGGTATCACTAACAAATACATTTGAGCTTATGCCCATTGGCAGCTCAAAAGTCAAATCCGGTGTGGTAAATATGGTAATAGGAAAACCTATTCAGTACAGGAAAGATAAAGAGCTGTTGAATGAGATTCGTGATACAATAATAAATATGAAAATAATCAGTAACGAAATAAATCAGTAATACAATGATTAGCCCCGCTTTTTAGAGTTTGTTTCAAAACCTAAAAAAGACGTCCCAGCGGGACGTCTCTACTTGATTATCTTTTCAAAATTGTAAAGACGGCTCGGTGAGCCGTCTAATACTGAGAGTTTTGAGATAGTCTCTAAAGAGCGAGATAGTTTGATAATACCGGGACTTTAGTCCCAGATTCTTAAAAAGATAAAAGAATAAATAATTATGTCAGTAACAATAAAAGATGTAGAAAAAATTGCGAAGCTTGCAAAGCTTAAGTTCACCGAGGATGAAAAAACCAAGCTTCAGGGAGAAATGAACAAGGTGCTTGATTACATTGATACTATCAATCAAATACCAGGGCTGGATGATGTAAAGCCACTGGAAAACATTAACGATACCGAAAATGTCTTCCGTGAAGATGTATCCGAAGTATGCCTCACAAAAGAGGAAGCGCTGAAAAATGCTCCCGAAAAAACTGAGAATTTCTTCAAAGTACCTAAAGTGCTTGATAAGTAAGCTAACAGTGAAAAGTAAAAAGGCAAAAAGCAAAAATAAGTTAACAGTAATTGGAGTGATCCCTGCTCGATTTGCTTCTACCCGGCTTCCTGCTAAAGCTCTAGCAATGATCCATGGAAAACCTATGGTGCAGCATGTTTATGAAAGATGCTTGAAGTCAAAACTGATGGATGATGTTTTTGTTGCTACTGATGATAAAAGAATATTTGATGCCGTATTGAACTTTGGCGGCAACGTCTTAATGACCTCCTCAAAACATAACAGCGGCACAGATAGAATAGGCGAAGCAGTAAAGAGCATTAAGTGTGATATTGTAGTAAATATACAAGGCGATGAGCCGATGGTAGATTATAGAAATATCGATAAGGCAATCATTCCTCTAATTAAGGATAATACAATCAATGTTTCAACTCTTTGTTATAAATTTTCAGATAACAAAGAAATAAATAACCCTAATATAGTAAAAGTAGTCTTTGATAAGGATAATTTTGCTCTTTATTTTTCACGCAGTCCGATACCATACAATAGAGATAGAAGGAAAATCAGTTATTATAAGCATTTAGGACTTTATGTTTACAGAAAAGATTATTTACAAAAGCTCAATAAGCTTACACCATCAAGGCTTGAGCTGGCAGAAAATCTTGAGCAACTTAGAATACTTGAAAACAGCGGAAAGATAAAAGTCATTGAAACATGGATAGATTCACATTCAGTTGATACAATGCAGGACTTGAGAAAGATTAGAAAATTAATAAATCAATAGCTGTATCTTAAGCCCACGACTTTAGTCATGGGAAAATGTGAAATAATACATATTGAACCGTTTCAACGGTTTATATAACTTAAAGTTGATTATGACTGATTGTGTTTTTTGCAAAATAATAGACGGCACTTATACTTCCAGTAAAATTTACGAAGATGATACAATTCTTGCTTTTATGGATATTCAGCCTGTGAATAAAGGACATTTACTAATTATTCCCAAAAAACACGTTGAATTAATAGCTGATCTTGATGATGATACTTCGGGTAAAATGTTTGTACTGGCAAACAAAATAAATATTGCATTAAGAAAATCAGGAGTTAAGTTAGAAGGTATTAATTATTTTTTAGCTGATGGTGAGGCTGCGGGACAGGAAGTATTTCACACGCATCTTCACCTCATCCCAAGATTCAAAAATGACGGCTTTGGAATTATCTTTCCTGAAGGCTATAGAAAAATACTTCCTGAAAGGGAGGAATTGAACGTCATCGCTGAAAAAATTAAGGCATCATTGAATTAATATTAAAAAAGCATATTTTGAATAATCATATAATCGTACATTAACTTGAAAAAAGTAAAATACATTTTTTTAACCGGTGGTGTTGTTTCTTCTCTAGGCAAAGGCATTGCCGCATCATCGCTTGGCTTGTTGCTTAAATCACGTGGCTTGCGTGTAACCATACAAAAGTTTGACCCATATATTAACGTTGATCCCGGTACAATGAGTCCATACCAGCATGGCGAAGTATTTGTTACCGAAGATGGCGCAGAATCTGATCTTGACCTCGGTCATTACGAGCGTTTTATGGATATGGATATGAGCAAAGAAAATAATACCACCACGGGACAGGTTTATTACGAAGTAATATCACGTGAAAGGCGAGGTGACTATCTTGGTGCAACAGTTCAGGTTGTGCCGCATATTACAGATGAGATCAAGCGCCGCATGATGAAGCTTGGCGACTCAAAAGATTTTGATGTTATAATAACAGAAATTGGCGGCACAGTAGGCGATATTGAATCACTTCCTTTCCTTGAAGCAATGAGGCAGCTTATGATGAAGGTGGGAAGGGAAAATTCACTATCTATCCACTTAACTTATGTT
>JAYTUN010000110.1:0-6273 GCA_043744495.1 Ignavibacteria bacterium | reverse complement strand
GGAGCGAAGCGACGAAGCAATCTCATAAATTCAACTAAATTTAGTTATTATGTGATCTTCCTCTCGTTCTAATCAATAAAAGAATGACTTTTGAGACAAACTCTAAAGGTCGTGGCAATTATGATATTAACAAATTCATTTAACTTAGATTAAACAACCAAATTTATTCTATCAATAAAATTACTTTGTCGATTATTCTCTTCAAAAATAATTATTATTTTTAATTCACTTTTATTTTATCGGCTATCTCTTTTGCTTTTTTTCTAAGCTCATCAGTTGATGAATCAATTGTATCATAGGCTAATGCGACTCCCATTCTACGGAACTGCCTTGTATTGGGTTTGCCGAAAATTTTTATATCGGACTTAGGGAATTTTGCGGCATCCTCGAGTCCTGTGTATTTTGGCTGTTCAAAATTATCATCATGAGCCAATATAACTGCGCTTGCGCCGGCACGCTCAAGTGTAATTTCGGGTATATCAAGTCCAAGTACAGCACGCAGGTGCAGCTCGAACTCATTGAAATTCTGCGTGCCGGCAAGGGTTACCATTCCGGTATCGTGTGGACGCGGAGAGATCTCACTGAAATAAACACCGTCATCTGCAAGGAAGAACTCTACTCCCCATATACCATAGCCTGTTAATGCTTTTGTAACCTTACCTGCCATACTTTGAGCCTCAACTAAATGCTCCGGTGAAATTTGGCAGGGCTGCCAACTTTCCTGGTAGTCGCCGCGCTCCTGCCTGTGACCAATTGGATGGCAAAACAAAGTTTTGCAGTTTTTCTGTGTAACGGTAAGTAAGGTAATTTCAGTAAAGAAATTAATAAATCCTTCTATAATAACTTCATTGTAATCCCCCCTGCCGCCTGTTGAAGCATAGTCCCATGCTTTATCAATATCACCGGATGACTTAATTACAGACTGCCCCTTGCCTGAAGATGACATAAGCGGCTTTACAACGCATGGTATTCCAATTTCTTTGACAGCAATACGAAAGTCTTCTATTGTTGATGCATATTTATATGGCGCGGTTTTTAGCCCAAGTTCTTTTGCGGCAAGGTCTCGTATTGCTTTTCTGTTCATAGTAAAATTAGCGGCTTTTGCGCTAGGCACAATCTGAATTCCCTGCTTTTCGTAATCGTAAAATCTTTCGGTACGGATAGCTTCAATTTCAGGAACAATAATATCAGGTTGATGTTTGGCTACAATCTTATCAAGTTCATCACCAGCAAGCATGTTTATTACTTCGCGCTCATCAGCTAACTGCTGCGCGGGAGCGTTGTTATATGAATCAACCGCAATTACATATTGACCCAGCCGTTTCGCGGCAATTGTAAACTCTTTGCCTAATTCGCCTGAGCCTAATAATAAAATTTTTTTTTTCATATTAATATTTTAATCTATGCAGTATACTATTTTTAAATTCGTATATTAGAATCTTTTTAAATGGTACAAAATTATTTTTTGTTTTTGCCTTCTTGACTTACTCTGCTTTAGCAGAGGAAGTTTACTTTTTACCTGAATATTTCGCTATCAACTTTCTCACGGGCTGGTTATCGGCATATACTCGCCATTTGGTTATCTTCCCGTTTTCAACTGATGCTATCCACGACGCGGGAATTTCGAATTTATTTTCAGCGAGGAGCTTCCCATCTGTAGCAAGTGTGCCCTTTGCTGTGCCAAAGACTGCAACCATACCGTTCTTGCTGATTATTTCCTTATCCTGTACTGTATAATCAGGGAAAAATGTCAAAAGGATATCCCATGCTTTCTGCATTTGGTTCTTTCCTTCTGTGTTTATTCCCATTGAGTCAATGAACACTGCATCATCTGCGGTTATATCAAGAAGTCCGGGTATATCATGCTCATTAATAAGCTTTATATATTTGCAAACAACTTCGGTTGAATCTGTAAGAGTATCTTCTTCAATTGAAGTATTCTTTGAATCAAGCTTGTGTGATTCATGCAGAATGCCGAGGTAAGTGGGCTTAATTTCTTTTTCAGTAACACGGAAACCTGATTTTTTAACATGAAAAGCTTTTGCATTAGGTACATTTGAGACTATATATTTCAGTTCTGTGCCAACATAATGAAGCGCAACTCCATCCTGCACGCCATAGCCACCCGATACTTCTCCGGAAGATATCATTTTCCTGTATGCTGTACGAAGTCCAACCTGCTTATCGTAATGCGGGCAGAAGCTACCTTCAAGGAAACCGAGGCAGCTTATTCTGCGCCAAATATTATCTTTAGGATTTGTGTAACCGTCTTCAAACCAACAAATGGCACCGGCTGACATACCACTTAATATTATCCCCTGCTTCCACGCTTTTTTTATGATACGGTCCATGCCTGCTTTGCGCCAAATCTGCATTAAATATCTTGGGCTGCCGCCGCCTATAAATATCATATCCTGGCTTAAAACAATTTTCTCAAGCTTTTTATAAGGAATAATTTTTTTAGAAAGCGATAGATGAGTGGGTATGCAATTAAATTTTTTATATGCGCGGTAGTATTTAGCAATATAGTCCTCATGGTCACCGCCTGCAGTTGGTAAAAAAAGGACTTTGGGTCTGGCTTTATTCGTCTGCAGCAGGATATATTCATCCAATAGCAGGTTATCAGCCTGGTCAGAAAATCCGCCGCCGCCTAAAGCAATTATATGTCCCTGGTTTTGTTTGGTAACGTTCCTGCTAAGATGAGAAGTTATCTTTCGCGTAATTTTTGAAAGCGATTTTAGCATATTTTAGAATTCGCCTGAATTATTGGTATAATCCGATAATATTTAAATTGAATTGACAAAAATCGTTAAAATTTGCGAGAAATTAAATGCTATATTCAGATATAGGTATGTATTTGTATTATCTGAAATTGATTGGTAAATTTGTTGAAAAGATATTCGATAGCTACGAAATACACTGATTTTTCAAATTTTTAATAAATAAAAATAAACCTGTCAGGTTTAATAGAATAGATAAAGAATAATTCAAAATTAATGTTTTCCTTAATAGAAAAACCGACAGGTTTTAACTTCAAAAAATTAATAATTGTCACTAATCCAAACTAAAGGCTGGGTTTTATATGACGGGATGTGCGGTTTCTGCTCATGGTGGATACCGTTCTGGGGTAAGACCCTAAAAAAAACAGGTTACGGAATTGCAATGCTTCAGGATAAATGGGTACGCGATGAGCTTAGGTTACCCGAAGAGCTGGTGAATAGAGATATAGTTTTACTCTTTGCTGATGGCAGAAAACTTATTGGCGCTGATGCGTATATATTCGGAATGAAAACTGTATGGTAGTCAAGTCCAGTTGGTTATTTGCTTTCAATCCCGCCTTTCAGGCAGGCAACATGGCTGTTTTATAAACTCTTCAACAGAAACAGGTTTTTAGTATCAAGGATGTGCCGCTTAAAGCCTGTAATAAGTAACTCAGGTTGACCTATACAAGGTTGACCGCCTTAGATACTAAAAACCGTTTAAACGGTTAACTTGAGTAAGTAATTAAAAAACATTAACGATCTCGTATCCGCAAATAAATGCAAAAATCCACCTGTATAAAAATTGTTACTTTAATATTTCTAAGTCTTTTCTTAAATGGTATCACCGAAGAAATTGAATGCAATACAGTTTCAGATAGTGATATTATCGGGAAATTGAGATCTGAAATGCAAAAAGAGAAAATGACATCAATTTCATTTGCTGTATTTAAAAATGATAAAATTTTATTATGTGATGCTTTAGGATATGCAGATATTGAGAAAAAAATACTTGCATCTGCTGATACACGATATTTAACAGCATCTATATCTAAAACGATTACGTGTACAGCATTGTTACAGTTATATGAGCAAAACTTATTTTCTCTGGATGATGATATAAATAGTTTTCTGCCTTTCGTTGTTCGAAATCCTTTATATCCAAATGATAAAATTACTTTCAGAATGCTGCTTTCGCATTATTCAGGTATTTCGGATGTAAATCAAAATAAACTTGACCTGTATTGTTACGGATATGACTGTACCATGAGCCTGGCAGAATATTTCGATAATGTGTTTTCGCCTGATGGAAAGTATTACTCTCTAAATAACTATTCAAAATATAAACCCGGCGAAAAGGAAGATTACAGTAACCTTGGATTAGCTTTAGTTGGTTTTCTTGCAGAAAGAATTTCCAATCAGCCATTTGATGAATATTGCAAAGAGCATATTTTTCAGCCTCTTGGAATGACAAAAACCGAATGGAGGTTAGCCAGCACTCCACAAAATGAACTGGCTATTCCATATTCAGATTATATAACTAACTCCAACCCTCATTACACTTTTCCTGATTATCCTAATGGTGGATTGATGAGCACAGCCTATGACCTTTCAAAATTTCTAAGTGCAATAGCTATTGATGGTAGTTTTAACGGAAATATAATTTTAAGTCCTCAAACAGTAAATATAATTAAAGCACCCCAGTTTAGCAGTTCTAAACAGGCTTTAACATTCTATTATATCTATGTAAACGGACAAAGGGTAATTGGACACAGTGGCAGTGAAATGGGTGTAACAACAGAAATGTATTACAATTCCGAAAGTAATACCGGAGTAATTGTTTTAAACAATGATGATGAAATCAATCTGAATAAAATAGTATCACTTTTATTTACTTACGCTAATGAAAATTGAAATGGAAAATATAATTTGGCAATGGTCCGAGGATCTTGATGCTTTAACGGCGGCGCCTGAACATCACAAGTTGTTATTTGAAAAAAACAAATAGTACTTGATGCTGCTTTGACTATTATTTCTTATTTTTAATATTTCTATAAATATTTCTATAAGATTATTTTGGTTATCAGGCATATTCGTATATCTATTAAAAATCAAGGATAACACGTATAGCATAATGAACTAAACTCATTTTTTCAATATTTTTTATTATATTGCGTATATATATTTGTTGTGCGTCATTCTATGGCGACACTGCTAACTTGAAACTGATGAGAAATATTTATACATTTGACAACTTAAAAACGGGGTAAGCCGAAAACCGATTAGAGTAGGCACAATAAATAACAGTGCGGGATCAGCACTATAATCACTGACAACAATAAAATGAAAAAAACAATTTTTATGCTGCTCTTCGCCATGGTGCTGACAGCAGTGCTCTCAATTCAATCCGCTCAGGCACAGGAATCAAAAGAAGAATGGCCCGGAGTTACCATTAAAGTTTTAACAGAAAACGAATACGTAAAAGTATACAAGGTGACGTTCGCACCTGGCGCTGTGGCTGACTGGCACGACCATCCCAATTATACCCTTTATGCCCTGACTGATGTAAAGGTTCAGGAGGAAATGAAAGGCAACGAGCCCGTAACAAATGAATTAAAAGCAGGGCAGGTAGCCTACATTACGGCACGCCATCACAGAACAACCAATCTTGCCAAAACCACTATAGAAGTAATTGTGACCGAGATAAAAAAGTAAGATGGAATCCCCTGTTCCTGCAAGCGTGTCGCTTGACAGGCAAAGAACACTACTGCAAAAGAAAAACATGCTCTGGCAAAAGAGCTTGAGAGAAATGCAGAAACTGCAACTCAGGGCAGAGACCTTGCACTCGGGATTCATGAATCGCAGAACAGCAACACACCCGGAACTGTGGATTTTTATTTAAGGTCGGCACGTGATGTTTTGCTTGGACTCAATAAAGGTCAGGAGCAGAACCTGGGCGCTTGGGGTTATACGGTTGATACAAGTCCTGTATCAAAACCACCGGTGGAAGGAACTTAGTAAAACCATTTTAGTTATTGCGTTATTAAGTAAGGCAAGCTGATTGTAAAGCGGACTGCCGCAATGCGGGAATCTGCCAAATTGTGTTGATAGACGCAATGCGTATATCCAGATGTTGTGCGTCATGCTTGTCAGGTAGTGCAAATTTGAAACTTTACCGAAGAAATTTATTTTGACAAAAAACAAATAGACAATGAACAGATTAACAATCCTTACTTTCATTATTTTGACAATGGTAATAACATCATGCAAAACAAATCATAACAATTCAAAGAATAATACAATGGACAAAGAAAAAATCAAATCAGAAATTATACAAGCCGAAACTAATCTGATAACGTTATATAAACAAGGTGAATTTATGAAAGCTTTATCAATAGATTTAAATTCCCCTGACTTCCGATGCATTAAGAACGGGAAAATTGAAACCTATGAAGCACTTGAGACAAGATATAAAAAAATGGTTGATGAGAAAAGATTGAAAAACATGGACTAT